>JBGSII010000131.1:0-23508 GCA_041742555.1 Ilumatobacteraceae bacterium | reverse complement strand
GCAGCGATGAGCGAAGCGACCGTATACGGCACCACTCGCTCATCGCAGACCGCTGCTGACCGGCAGCGATGAGCGAAGCGACCGCATACGGCATCGCTCGCTCATCGCAGCGTGGGGCGGCGTGGGCAGGTGCGACGGCAGTAGCGTCAGGCGCCGTGTTCGAACGACCGCCTCTCGACGACGGACCGGTGCAACGGCTGCGGACGGGGATCAACCGCGCCATCGGCGAGGGTGTGATCAGGGCATGGGAGGCCGCGGTCGAGCTCGGAGCCATCGGGCCCGACACACGGCGCGGCAAACGTTTCGGACGGATCGGTGCTCGGAGCGTCATCTGCTTTCCCACCAACACGATCTTCAACGAGCAGTACATCCACATCGGCGACGGCACGATGTTCGGCCCGCAGATCACCTTGTCGGCGGGGATGGTGCCCGGCCAGACGATGGTGAGCGATCCCGTGATCACGGTGGGTGATCGCTGCCTGATCGGGAAAGGAAGCGGCATCGTCGGGCACCTGCGCATCGTGATCGGCAACGACGTCTGGACCGGTCATCACGTCTACATCACCGATCAGAACCACGGCTACAGTGACCCCGACCTCCCGATCTCGCAGCAGGTGATGCCCGAACGTCCGGTCTCGATCGGCGATGGGTCATGGCTCGGGCACGGGACCGTCGTCCTGCCCGGTGCAACGATCGGACGACATGTCGTGATCGGCGCCAACAGCGTGGTGACCGGAGCGATTCCCGACTTCAGCGTCGCGGCCGGCGTGCCCGCCCGGGTGATCAAGACGATCGACGGCCCCGAGCGGGTACGGAACGAGTCGTCGGCGCACCAGCACCTAGCATCCGGCGATGACCTCGATGCTCACCACGAACACCCGCGTGACGCTCGCCCGCCGACCGGTCGGCCCAGCGACCCCTGATCACTTCGCGATCATGACCGAGCCGCTCGACGAGCTCGATGAGGGCACGGTGAGAGTCGCCGTGGAGTACATCTCCGTCGACGCCGGGACCCGCACGATGCTGCGCGGCGAGGGATTCCATCGTCAGGTCGGCCTCGGCGAGACGATTCTCGCAGGCGGCGTCGGTCGGATCATCGAATCGACCCTCGACGCGTGGCCCGTCGGGCAAGCGGTGCGTGGCGGCCTCGGCGCTCAGACGGTCGCAACCATGAACCCGGCACACCTCGAGGGGATCGACGATTCGATCGGGTCGTTGAGCGCCCACCTCGGGGCGCTCGGACCGTCGACGGGCGTGACCGCCTGGATCGGTATGCGCCACGTGGCTCGACCGAAGCCCGGCGACGTCTTCGTGGTCTCCGCCGCCGCCGGAGCGGTCGGGTCGATCGCCGGCCAGATCGCGAAGCGCGAGGGCGCCCGGGTGATCGGCATCGTCGGCGGTCCGGTCAAGGCGGCTCACGTCGTGAACGATCTGGGCTTCGACGACGCGATCGACTACAAGCACGAAGATGTGGCGGGGCGCCTGCGCGATCTCGCTCCCGACGGGGTCAACGTGTTCTTCGACAACGTGGGCGGCTCGATCCTCGACGCGGTGCTCGACAACCTTGCGATGCGAGCCAAGGTGGTCATCTGCGGTGCGATCTCGCAGTACGACCACATGGACGACGTCACCGGGCCCTCGATGTACCTGCGCCTCGCCGAGCGCCAGTCGTCGATGGAGGGGTTCGCGTACTTCCACTTCCCCGAGAGCATCGCTCCGGCGACCGCCGAGCTGGCGGGCTGGCTCGCCGACGGTTCGCTCCACGTCGCCGAGGAGATCCTCGACGGGATCGATCGTTACCCCGAAGCGCTGGAGTTCATGTTCAATGGCGGCAACACCGGCAAGCTGCTGGTGAAGGCATCGTGACCGGGGCCGATCCGCAAGCGGTCAGATGACCGACCCACGTGGCGGAGCGCAGGTCGGCATCTCGTTGTCGAGTGTGAACTTCTCGACACGTTCGGTCACGGGGACCCCGTTGACCGCCGTCTCGGTGAACGGAACGTTCTCGCCGGCTCGGAGCCGATCGGCGTAGTTGTACCTGTCGGTCAGGAGGATCCGGTACTCGGCTTCCCACTCGGGCACGATCGCTCGGCCCTTCTCGTCGGACGGTTCGACGGCGACGATGTCGTCGAGCATGTCGCTGAGCAGATCGGTCGACTCGTCAACGAGATCGGCGCGAACCGTCAGATCGGCGGAGGCTTGTGCATCGAACTCCCGCAACTGCGCCTTGGCATCGACGCAGATCGCCTCGGCCCGCTCTGCCCATGCCCGGTCGTCGATCTTGTTGACTGCCTCCTTGGTGGCGAAGAAGAGCGCCCACACCCAGAACACGATCAACAGCGCGATCGAACCCCACAGCAACACCCGCCGGACGGGCGACCGGCGCCACCATCCGGGCTGGCCGCCGGGAACATAGCTCGGCGGTGTGGCGGGGGCGCTGCTGCTCACAATCCCTCACGATATGAGGGCGCCCGGCTGGTAGAAACGTGCCGTGCAGTCCGCCGATGCGTTCACCGATGACACGGGCGCGCCCGTCGACGAACTCGGCACGCTTGTGCGCGCTCGACGCAACGCCCACTTCATCGTCGAACTCATCAAGGTGCACCCCAAGCTCTTCATCATCGCGTTGTGCGGCGCGGCGGTGTTCGCCCTCCTGACGGTGGCGTCGAGCTTTGCGATCGGACGGGTCATCGACGACGTGATCCTGCCCGCGTTCGACGAGGACGGCGTCTCGACGAGCACGGTCCTCGCCGGTCTCGGTCTGGTGATCGGGATCGGCGTGTTGCGCTCGGTCGCCATCGTGGTCCGGCGCAGCTACGCCTCGATCACGATGTGGCGGGTGGCGCAGACGTTCACCAACCGCGTCGTCGACCGCTACGTGGCGCAGCCGATCAGCTGGCACAATCGCCGAGCCGACGGCGACCTCGTGCAGCGCGCCGGGGTCGACGCCGAGGCGACCGTGAGCGTCCTTGCACCCATTCCGTTCGCGACCGGAACCCTGATCATGCTCGTCGCGTCGACGATCTGGATGCTCGTCATCGACATCCCGCTCGGCCTGGTGGCGACCGTGGTGTTCCCGCTGTTGCTGATCACCAACGTGGTGTACGAGCGGTCGGTCTCGACGCACTTCACCCGTGCGCAGGACCAGCTCGGCGCGTTCTCGGCCGGCGTCCACGAGAGCTTCGAGGGCGTGCAGCTCGTCAAGTCCTACGGCGCCGAGGAACGCGAGACCGAGCGTCTGGCCGGTCTCGCCGACCGCGTGCGCGCCTCGCGTGTGCTGGCGATCAAGCTGCGGAGCTGGTTCGAGGCGCTGCTCGACGTCATCCCGTCGTTGACGAACATCCTGCTGGTCGTCATCGGTGCGCTCCGGGTGCGCTCGGGCGACGTGACCGTCGGCGAGTTCGCGAGCATCATCTTCCTGTTCACGCTGCTCGTGTTCCCGCTGCGCCTGATCGGCTACACGCTGTCGGAACTCCCACGGTCGATCGCGGCGTGGCAGCGGATCCGTGAGGTGCTCGACGAACCGGTCGAGCCCGACCCGGTGGATCGGATCGGGCGTGCCTCCTCGGGAGCCGGCGTCGAGTTCGACGGCCTCACGTTCGCCCACGAGGGCGACGGCCCTCCCACCGTGAACGATGTCGACCTCGTGGTCGCGCAGGGGAGCGTGACGGCGCTGGTCGGCCCGACCGGGTCCGGGAAATCGACCATCGCCCAGCTCGCCGTCGGCCTCGTCGGACCTGGCAGTGGCGAGGTCCGGCTGGCGCCAGGGAGCCGCGCCGTCGTCTTCCAAGAGGCATTCCTGTCGAGCGGGACGGTCCGCGACAACGTCGAGCTCGGCACGACGTACTCGGACGACGAGATCTGGGATGCCCTCGACCAGGCAGCGGCGAGCGACTTCGTGCGGCGCCTGCCCCAACAACTCGACACGGTGGTCGGTGAACGTGGAGTCAGTCTGAGCGGAGGCCAGCGCCAACGGCTGGCCCTCGCTCGCGCGCTGGTACGCCGCCCGAGCCTGCTCGTCCTGGACGACACCACCTCGGCGCTGGACCCGGCCACCGAGGCGATGATCCTGGAACGCCTGCGGACCCGTCTCGGTGGATCGACGGTGCTGATGGTGGCGTCGCGGCCGTCGACGATCGCCCTCGCCGACGATGTCGTGTACGTGGCCGATGGGCGAATCGCAGCCCACGGAACGCACGACGAGCTGCTCGTGAGCACGAACGCGTACCGCGAGCTCGTCGAAGCGTTCGAGACCGACCGCGCGGGCGGAGCACCGGCCGCAGCAGCCGATGGCCGTGCGTCGGGCGTGGTGAGCTCGTGAGTTTCGATCCGACCCTGGTGGCGAAGGTGGGCACGTTGACGCCGCCGAGCCAGGACTCGGCGGTCCGCACGATCGGCCGCGGGCTCGAGACAGCGCCGATCCTGCGTCAGGGTCTCGGTGTCACCTGGCTGTTCGCCGCGGTTGGCGCAGCCGGGCGCGTGGTCGTTCCGATCCTGATCCAACAAGCGATCGACCGGGGCATCGAGCCAGGCGGCGAGGTCCGCATGGACGTCATCGTGCGGATGTCCATCTTCGGGGCCGTCGCGGTGATCGTGTCGGGATGGGCGTTCCGGCAGGCCTCGCTCAGGCTGGGCGAGCGCAGCGAGCGGGCGCTGCAGGACCTTCGGGTGCGCCTGATCGGCCACATCCACCAGCTGAGCCTCGCTGATCACAACGACGAGCGGCGCGGCGGTCTCGTCGCCCGTGTCACCAGCGACATCGAGACGCTGGCTCGATTCTTCCAATGGGGCGGCCTGGCCTGGCTGGTCGACGGCACGATGATGGTCCTCGTCGCCGGGGTGATGCTGGCCTATGACTGGGTGCTCGCCGTGGTGGCCTTCGCCACTGCGATTCCACTGCTGTTCGTGCTCCGTGCGGTGCAGTCGCGTCTGTTGGTCGCGTACGACCGCGCTCGCCACAGCAACGGCCAGACCCTCGGCTCGATCGCCGAACTGGTGTCGGGAGCGCCCACCATCCGTGCGTACGACGCCGGGCCGACCGTGGCGATCGAGGTGGAGGAGTCGGTCGAGAGGACCACGTCGGCCCAGATCCGCGCGGCGCTGATCGGAGCGTTCCTCTTCCCGTCGGGCGAGCTGTTCTCGGTGTTCACCGTTGCTGCTGTCGTCGGCGTCGGGGTGTGGCGCGGTCCGGAGAGCGGCCTGACCGCAGGTGCGCTCGTCGGCTTCGTGTTCTTGACGTACCGGTTCTTCGAGCCGATCGCCGGGCTGACCGAGGTGCTCGACACGACCCAGATGGCGGTCGCGGGACTGCGTCGGGTCCTGTCGGTCCTCGACATGCCGGTCGGGCCGCCCCAACCGGACGATCCCATTCCGCTGCCGCCGGGCCAACTGCAGATCGACATCCGCGAGGTGACGTTCGCATACCGGAGCCGCGGCGACGCCACGGCGGACACCGCAGTGTTGAAGAACCTCGATGTGTCGATCCCGCCGGGGCAGCAGGTGGCGATGGTGGGGGCGACGGGTTCGGGCAAGACCACGCTCGGCCGGTTGATCGCACGGTTTGCAGATCCGACGATCGGGGAGATCGACCTGGGTGGCGTTCCGCTCCCGAAGGTCGATCGAGCAGAGCTCCGCACGCGGCTGATCGTCGTCTCGCAGGAGCCGTTCCTGTTCGACGACACGGTTGCGGCGAACATCGCCTTCGCCGACGAGCGCGCAAGCCTTCGCGACGTGGAACGGGTCGTCGACGATCTCGATGTGCGCGACTGGGTCGACTCGCTGCCGAACGGTCTGGCCACGAGTGTGGGCGAACGCGGCGACCAGTTGTCCGCAGGCGAGCGACAACTCGTCGCGCTGCTGCGTGCCGGTCTGGCCGATCCCGACATCCTGATCCTCGACGAGGCCACGTCGTCGGTCGACGCGCTGACCGAGGTGCGGATCGCTCGGGCGCTCGAGCACCTCGCGGCGTCACGGACGACGATCGCCATCGCCCACCGGCTCTCGACAGCCGCCCGGGCCGATCGGGTACTCGTTCTCGATCACGGCCGCCTCGTGCAGGACGGCCACCATGACGAACTCCTCACGCAGGACGGCCCGTATCGGACCCTGTACGACGCGTGGGTCTCGGCGACGACCGTGTAGTCAGTCGACCGTGTAGTCAGTCGAGAGCCAGGCCGAACGGCAGCGGCCCGGTGACCTCGACCACGATGCAGTCGACCTCGTCGAGTTCGACCTGGCGTTCGGCGTCGAAGGGAGCCGGCGTCCCCGGCCGCACGTCGTCGATGGTGACACGAGCCGTCCGATGAGGGTTGTCGGTCCCCGGGCGAACGAAACCGACCACGACGGAGAAGTCGGAGACATCGTCGCCGCGATTGTCGAGGCGTCCCGTCGCGATCGCGCGCGATCCCACGACCTCGCACGAGGTGATCGTGACCTCGTGGGGAGGTGGATTGGTGTAGCTGTCGTAGACGTCGAGCACGCGGATGCTCAGCACGACGCCGAGTGCTGCGGCCACCAGCCCGGTCGCGCCGGTGACCAGTCCGACGACGGCGCGGCTCCGCCCGGCTTCGCTCGGACGGGACCGACGGACAGCGATGGCCCCGAACACGAGCGCCAGAACGGCTGCGATCGCACCGACAACGACGACGAACGGGATCCAGGCGATCGCGACCGCGATGATGCCGAGCGCCATCGACGCAGTGGCGATGCCGTTGACGTTGGAGGTGTTCGCGCCGGTCGGCCGGGTCGGTGAGCCAGGGCCAGGGTGCGCGCCGACGTCGATGCCGAGTGGATCGACGAAGCGTTGCCCGGCGCTGGAAACGTCAGCGGTCCATGAGGTCCCGTTGTAGTACCGGAGCTCGAACCGCCGGAGCGGGTCGGCGTACCAGCCTGGTCGCACTCCGCCGTCGTTCGCCACGGTGCGCAAGCTACTGCCGCTGGAGGCGAGGCCGACCGAGTAGAACGATGATGGTGGCAACCGTGTCGCACTGGGTGCCGGGCTTGACGGCGATTCGACGGTACGACCGGTCGTGGCTTCGTCACGACCTCGTGGCCGGCCTGGTCCTGACCACCGTGCTGATCCCCGCCGGGATCGGCTACGCCGTGGCCTCCGGGCTGCCGGCGGTCACGGGTCTGTACGCCACGATCGTGCCGCTGCTCGCATACGCGCTCGTCGGTCCGTCGCGATTGTTGGTGCTGGGTCCCGACTCCTCGCTCGCCCCGATCATCGCCGCCTCGATCATCCCGCTCGCGGCTGGCGACGCCGAGCGCGCGGTGGCACTCGCGGGCCTGCTCGCGCTGATGATGGGAGTTCTGCTCCTGCTCGGTGGCCTCCTCCATCTGGGATTCGTGACCGATCTGTTGTCGAAACCGATCCGGCTCGGGTATCTCAACGGCATCGCTGTGGTCGTGGTCGTCGGCCAATTGCCGAAGCTGTTCGGGTTCTCGATCGACGACGGCTCGACCCTTATGGATCTGCAGGGCTTCGTGACGGCGCTGGTCGACGGTGACGCCTCGGCGCTGGCGTCGGTGTTCGGCATCGGAGCACTGGTCTCGATCATCGGCATCGGCACGGTGTGGAGTCGCACGGCAGGGATGGTCGTGGTCGTGTTGGCCTCCCTCGTGGCCGTCGCGGTCGGAGGATGGAGCGACAGCCTGCCGGTCGTCGGGGCGCTTCCGTCCGGACTGCCCGCCCCGGCGCTGGGTGGGCTCACGTGGGGCGACGTCGGGTCGCTCGTGGGTCCGGCGTTCGGGATCGCGCTCATCGCGTTCACCGACACGAGCATGATCTCCAGAGCGTTCGCCGTCCGTCACGGCGACACGGTCTCGGCAAATCACGAGATGCGGGCGATCGGATTGTCGAATGTCGCGTCGGGCGCGTTCGGTGGGTTCCCGGTGTCGGCGTCGTCGTCTCGTACACCGGTCGTCGAGCAGGCCGGCGGAAGGACCCAACTCGCCGGTTTCGTCGGAGCCGTGGCGATCGTCGGGTTCATCCTGTTCGCATCCGATCTGACCAGCTACCTGCCATCGGCGGTCGTGGCTGCCATCGTCGTCGTCGCTGCGTCGTCGCTCTTCGATCCGGTCGCGTTCACCACGTTGTTGCGCGTGGACCCGCTCGATGGGGCATTGGCGGTGGTGGCGTTCCTCGGCGTGGTGCTCGTCGGCGTCCTGGAGGGCATCATCATCGCTGTCGCGCTGTCACTGGTGGCCTTCGTGAACCAGGCGTGGCGGCCGTACCGGGCGGAGTTGGGACGGCGGCGGGGCGTTCGTGGGTACCACGACCTCTCTCGTCACCCGGAGGCAGAAGTGATCGAGGGCCTCGTGATCGTTCGGTTCGATGCACCGCTGTTCTTCGCCAACGCCGGCATCTTCGCCGAGTACGTCCGCTCCAAGGTCGCCGATCGACCGGGGGTGCAGTACGTGATCCTCGCGGCTGAGCCGATCACGAGCATCGACTCGACAGCGGTCGACGAGCTCGTGCGTCTCGACGACGCGCTGACTCGGGCTGACATCACGTTGGTGTTCGCAGAGATGAAGGGACCGGTCAAGGACGATCTCCAACGCCGCGGTCTCGGCGAACGGTTCGGCCCAGAGCGTTTCGCTCCGACGGTCGGCGCTGCCGTCGACCGTATCACCGGCCTGGAGCGTCACGACATCGGCCGGCCGTCCGATCGCGGCTGAGCCCCGCCAAGCGTGGCTCGGAGCCTCGGTGCTGATGATCGTCGCGGCGAATGACCCTGTTCGATGCTGCGCGGGGGACGCCACGATCGGGCCATGGAGACCGGCCGTTGCGTCAAGTCTGGGATCGTGAGGCCGCCCGCTGGCTGTGAGGCGGTGCCGTGAAGCGCTGGCTTGGCGGTGTGGGCGCGCTGAGTGTGGAGCGGGCCGGCTTCGGCTCCCGGCTGACCGAGGTAGCCATGTCAGCCGTCCGGATCCTCAGCTTCGTGATGACGCAGATGACCTTTGCCCCTGTCGTTCGCGGTCACCGATCCCGGATGCTGGCATCAAGCGTCTGTCACCGAGAGGAGAGTTCAATGCCGTACCGCACAGTCGTCGTTGGATACGACGGCTCCGACAACGCCCGACGGGCGGTCGAGGCCGCAGCCGATCAGGTCGGGCCGTCTGGGACGGTGCACGTGGTGACCGCGTTCCACCCCGAGCCGGACCACCGACTCGTGGAGCACCTCCGGCAGCTCCCCGAGGAGTTCCGCTACGTCTACGACGAGTCTGCCATCGAGAAGGAACGACAACAGCCTGCCTTGGCGATGTTGGAGGAACGGGGCGTCGACTGCGAGGGCCACGTCGTGCCCGACGATCCCGCCGCTGCGATCCTCGACGTCGCACAACGCGAGCGAGCCGAACTCATCGTGGTCGGTAGCCGTGGCCTCGGCGGGATGACGAGGTTCCTCCGGGGCAGCGTCTCGGCCCGAGTTTCCGCCCATGCACCGACGAGTGTGCTGATCGTTTCAGTCGGGCAGTGACGGCCGTCCGAGCCGGATGAACACCCAGTCCGCCAGCCGGTGCACGACGGTGACCACCAGCGCCACCGCGACGATGCCGAAGAAGCCCTCGATGTCGATGGTGTCGCCGAAGAGCAGGTCGATCGCCCAGATGAACACGAACTTCGACACGAACAGTACAGCCCAGACTCCGACGGCCATCACGACGGTCGAGCCGGGGGCGTCGCGGTGTCGAAAGCGCGCGATGATCCCATCCTTCAGGGCCAGCACCGCGCAGGTGAGCACCTCGAGGACGACCGCTGCCATGAAGACGTACGAGTAGCTCTGGGCCTCGACGATCGTGGTGTAGTCGTCGAAGAATCCGAGCACCACGGCATAGATGAGCGTGCCGACAAAGAGTTCCTTGAAGAGAAGCTGCCCCGAGGTGAACGATCGGGTTCGGTCCATGAGTGCGACTGTAGGTCCACAGAACGGGCAGCGACCGCGATCGGGCGTGGTCGAGATCGAACACGACCCGCTGGCCCTACAGTCGTGCCATGGAGATCGTGCTGATCCGCCACGGCGAGCCCGAATGGGTGCGAGATGGCCTGGCCGTCGTCGACCCGCCCTTGACCGACCGTGGCCATCGGCAGGCACAGCGCCTGGCCACCTGGCTCCGCGACGAACAGTTCGACGAAGTGCTCGTTTCGCCCTTGGTCCGAGCCCGCCAGACGGCTGCCCCGCTGCTCGACGCGTTGGGTGTCTCCGAGGTGATCGATCCGTGGCTCGAGGAGATCCGCGACCCCATGTGGCACGGCAGTCCCGCCGAGAAGGCTGCGGAGGCGTACGCGGAACTGAAGGGGCGACCGTCGCAGGAACGCTGGCACGGCCTCGAAGGCGGTGAATCGATCCGCGACTTCGTCGGGCGGATCCGCGACGGTGTGTCGTCGTTCCTCGCCGATCGCGGCGTCGTGCGCTCCGAGAACGAGCTGCCGGTGTGGCAGATCGCCGAGTCGGGCGCCCGGATCGCGCTCGTCGCTCATGCCGGTACGAACTCGGTGACGATCGGTCACCTGCTCGGCCTGGAGCCGACCCCGTGGGAGTGGGAGCGGTTCGTTCTCGGACACACTTCGGTCAGCCGCGTCGAGGCATTGGAGCTGGAGGATGGCTACACGTTCTCGCTCACCAAACTCAGCGACCTCGAGCATCTCGATCGTGACGAGCGAACGCGCTGACGTCGGGCGCCGAACCTGTCGCGCTCGCTGCTGATCGAACCGAGGCCACGATCTACCGTCGATGCGATGGCTGATGCACCCGATCCCGACCGCCTGAAGTTCTATTCGTTCTCGGTGTTCACCCAGCTCAACGGAGCGGTGACCGCCGGCATGATCCACCTCGGTGACAAGCTCGGGCTCTACAGCGCGCTCGCGGCCGCCGACGAGCCGATCACCACGGCTGCACTGGCCGAGCGCGCCGGCCTCGACGAGCGGTGGGTTCGCGAGTGGGCCTACAACCAGGCGGCGGCAAAATTGATCGCGGTCGACACCGATGTGGCCCCTGGCGCCGAGCGCTTCTGGCTGACGCCGGAGGCGGTCGCGGTGCTCGCATCACCGGACCATCCGGCATTCGGAATGGGAATGTTCCATCGGTTCCCGCAGACCATGGCCGCGCTCGAGGCGATGCCGGAGAGCTTCCAGACCGGAATCGGCCACGACTACGACAGCCACGGCCCGGAGGGGGCGGTCGGGATCGAGCGCAGCTTCGAGCCGTGGAACCGCCACCATCTGATCCCGACCGTCCTTCCGGCGCTCGATGGGATCGTCGAGCGGCTGGAGGCCGGGATCACGGTGGCCGACATCGGATGCGGCGCCGGGGGAGCGGTGCTCCTGATGGCGGACGCGTTCCCCAACAGTCGGTTCATCGGCTACGACATCTCGCAGTACGCACTCGAGCGAGCGGAGCACCGACGCCGCGAGGACGGCGCCGACAACGTGCGATTCGTCGATCCTCGCGACGAGCCGTTGCCCGACGACCACTCGATCGACTTCGTGACCACATTCGACTGCATCCACGACATGACCCACCCGCAGGAGATGATCGTCGCGATCGCCGAAGCGCTGGCGTCGGATGGGACATGGCTGCTCGTGGACATCAAGGGCCGCGAAACATTTGCCGAAAACGTCGAGAAGAATCCGATGGCGTCGCTGATGTACGGCATCAGCGTGCTGTCGTGCATGTCATCAGCGCTGTCCGAGCCGGGCGGTGCCGGTCTCGGCACGCTCGGCCTGCCGGCGTCGAAGGCGCGCGAGATGGCGGCCGTTGCCGGTCTGTCACGGTTCCGGACGCTGGACGTCGAGCACTCGGTCAACTCGTTCTACGAGGTACGCCGCTGAGTACGTTTCGTCCATGAACGACAGCACCGACCGCATCGAACTCGACGACGTCAAGGCCTTCGCCTCCGGGTTGAGCCCATGGGCGCACCTCGCAACGGTCGGGAGCGACGCAAAGCCTGACGTCGTGCCCGTGCACCCGTGCTGGGACGGCGACGTGTGCTGGATCATGGGCGGCACCGATTCGGTGAAGGCCCGCAACATCGCCGCCAACCCCAACGTGGCCATGCACTGGCAGGTCGATGCGATCGGCGACGGCGTCGAGATCTGGGGCACCGCCGAGGTGTTCGACGACCTCGACACGAAACGCCGCCTGTGGACCGGCGTCTTCGACTACGACCTGAACGCCTTTGCTCCCGGCGGGCCCGAGAACTCGCCGGGTACGTGTTTCGTCGCGATCACGGTCGAGCGTGCACTCGTGTTGAAGCAGTACGGCATGGGCGGCGCGCAGCGCTGGTCGGCCGAGTGACCGAGCCGGTGACGGGCCGCTTGACGGCGCTGTCGCGCTCGATCGAGGGCAAGGTGGCGATCGTCACCGGCGCCGCCAGTGGAATGGGCCGGGCGACGGCGCACCTCTTCGCCGATGAAGGCGCCCAGGTGGTACTCGCTGATCTCGGATCCGATCGCGTCTCGGCGGTGGTCGACGAGATCAGCGCGGTCCACGGTGGCGACCGCGCGATCGGACTCGAGTGTGACGTTGCTGATCACACCCAACTCAGGGATCTGGTCGACACCACGATCGGCTGGGGTGGACGACTCGACATCGTGGTCAACAATGCGGGTGTCTCGTTGGTCAACTCGGTCGATCAGGACGAGGCCGAGTTCGAGGACAACTGGGCTCGCACGCTCGACGTCAACCTGACCGCGCATGCGCGGCTGGTGCGACTCGCAGTTCCCCATCTCGTGGCCTCGGGCTCTGGCCGCATCGTGAACATCGCTTCGACGGAGTCGATCGTGGCGACAGCCGGGCTGTCCGCGTACGCCGCCTCGAAGGCCGGGGTCACCGGGCTGACGCGGGCGCTCGCCGTCGAGCTCGGCCGGCGGGGGATCACGGTCAACTGCATCTGCCCTGGACCGATCGACACCGGCATGACCGCGGCGATACCTGCTGAAGCCAAGGAGACCTACGCCCGTCGCCGGGTGCCGTTGCGACGTTACGGCCAGCCCGAGGAGGTCGCCCACATGACGCTGAACCTGTGCCTGCCCAGCGCCAGCTTCGTGAACGGCGCCACGATCCCCGTCGACGGAGGCATGACCATCCGCCACACCTGAGCGCGTGCGCCCACATCCTGCGATGAGCGAGGCGACCGCATACGGCACCGTTCGCTCATCGCAAACGGATGTCCACATGCTGCGATGAGTGTGGCGACCGCATACGGCACTGTTCGCTCATCGCTTGCTGGTCTGGGTCAGCCTCGCCAGCCGTCGAAGAGGCCGGTGAGGCCGGTGGGGTCGTGGCGGCCGATGGCGAGTTGTTCGAGGATGCCGAGGCCCTGGTGCTCGCCGAGGCCGCCGCTGGTGGTGGCCCGCACGATCGCCTGGACATGCAGCCGATCGGGCGCCGTCGGGTGCTCGACGGGGAGGTCCCACCGTTCGCCGCCGACCTCGAGCTCACCCTTCCACACCCCGTGGCCCCAGTCGGGATGCAGATAGCCGAGCCCGGCCATCTGGAACTCGAAGAGCGGCTCGAGGCGGATCGTGGTGGGTTCGCCCGACCACGGCGTCATCGTCACCTCGAACCACTGTGCGGACCGAGTGCCGGGGCGCCAGGCGATCTGGTAGTCGACCGAACGCATCGACTCGGCCGGCGGTGCGCCATCGGGTCCGGCGATCGGCGCGACGAAACCCGTCTCGTGCCAGCGCTTGCCGTCGAAGAGCTCGTTGACGTCGAAGTGCGTCGAGAACGTGTCGAAGTTCAGCGGAGCCCAGAGCCAGAAGAACTGCGGGTCGGCGACAGGCGCACCGGTGGGGGCGCGCTCGCCGACGCTGCGCACGCCCCACGACCGATCGCGACACCCGAGCGTCTCACCTGGGGCGAGGTCGTGCAGGACGCCATCGATCTCGATCCATCCCTCCCAACCACCGAACTGGGTCAGGCGGGTGTAGTCGAACGTGACGCGTAGGCCGATCTGCTGGAAGAAGTGGGGCTCCTCGATCGGCGCGGATCGGCGCACGAACGTCAAGTCGGCGCGCAGCCCGTGTTCGGGCGCGTCGACGGTCACCCGGAGCGCGTTGAGCGGTTCGAGGACCTCGATCTCGATCGGACCGACCGTGTTGGCGTCGGCGCGATCGGCCGGGGCCCGGCCCGATGCGTGGACGCTGATCTGGCGTGCAGCGGGCGTCCCTCCGTCGGCCACGACGCTGAACGACGCGTCGACCACATGGCGGTTCGGATACAGCCCCATCGCGGTTGCGAAGAACAACCGGGTGTCCTTGGTGTAGCCGTTGAAGAAGTAACGGTCGTAGTGATTGATGTCGCTGGTCGCGGTCTGAGCGATCGGTCGGGAGGTCTGATGGATCGGGAAGTCGTCGAACGAACTCAGCACCCGGCCGACGCTAGCCATATCCTCTGAGACGTATGGAACGCGAGGGCTCGTCCCGCCCGAGATTCACCCTGTCGCTTCGTCGCTACCGCCAGATCGCGATCGTGACCGTCGCCGGCGTGTGCTTCCTCACGGTTGCCGGTGCCGTGGTGCGGCTCACCGGAAGCGGCCTCGGCTGCGACGACTGGCCGAACTGCAACAACGAGCGCTTCATCGACGTGTCGAGCGGCCACGCCGCGATCGAGCAGATCAACCGACTCGTCAGCGGTCTGGTGGGAATCCCGACGTTGCTGATGGCGATCGGCGCGTTTCGGGTGCGGCCCGAGCGCCGAGGGCTCAAGGTGCCGTCGCTGATGGTGTTGGCGACGATCCTCGGCAATGGCGTCGTCGGTGGACTGGCAGTCCGTGGTGACCTGCACCCGTTCCTCGTGCAGTCGCACTTCCTGCTGGCGATGTTGTCGATCGGTTTCGGTCTCGTCGCGATCCACCGCGCCGGTCCCGAGTCCGTCGGACCGCGCGAGTCCATCGGTGTCCCGCGGCTCGTCACGGGCCTCATGGTGGCGTTCGGGGCGCTCGTCGCTGCGGCGTTGGTCACCGGGACCGTGGTGACGGGCGCAGGTCCACATGCGGGCGATGAAACGGCGCGGCGCTACGGCTTCGACATCTCGACGGTGGCGGAGATCCACAGCATCACCGTCTGGATCGCTGTCGCGGTGTTCCTCGTGGTGGTCGTCGCGGTCCGTCGCGACCCTGCGCTGTTCGAGGAGTTGGCAGGGAAGATCTCGACCTGGATGTTCCTCGCGGTGCTCCAGGGCGGCATCGGGTACCTCCAGTACTTCAACGACGTCCCCGCCGCACTCGTGGCGGCCCACGTCGCCGGCGCGACAGCGCTGTGGGTCGCGACGGTCTGGCTGATCCTCGCCTGTATCGAGCCGGTTCTCGGACCCACCGACGGTGAATCCCCGCTCGAACCTGCCGTTGTTTTCGATCACGTCCCCACATCCATGTAAAGTCGCCCCCCAACATGGGCACAGACAGGCGCCGAGCGCGATCCGTACGTATCTTGCTCGCCGCCTTCGTGAGCCTGTTGGTGGTGGGTGCCTTCCCGAGCGCGACCTCAGCGCAGACCGACGACGAGGCCCCACAGTCGGTTCGGGGCAAGGTGCAGAACCGGTTCGAGGAGGACGGCGAACGAGTCACCGAACCCGTCCCCGACGTTCGCATCGTCCTCGAGGACGCCGGCACGTTGATCGGTGAGGACGTCACCGACGCCGACGGCAGCTATTTCATCGGCCTCGAACAGACCGGCACCTTCACCGTGCGAATCGATGTGACGACCCTGCCCGACGGGCTGGAGGTCGCCGAGGAGGACGAGGTTCAAGACGTCGAGGTCGGCGGAAACCAGAACGTCACCCGTGTCTTCTTCCTCGGCGAGGACACCCGAAACGTCCAGAGCAAGTGGAGTCTGCTCCCGCAGACGCTTGCAAACGGTCTGAAGCTGGCGATGATCATTGCCATCACCTCGATCGGGCTGTCGCTGATCTTCGGCACGACCGGCCTCTCGAACTTCTCGCACGGCGAGATGGTCACCTTCGGTGCATTCGTCGCCTTCGTGTTCAACTCGGATGTCGGATGGCACCTGATCCCGGCTGCGCTGGCGGCGGTCGCCGTGACCGGACTGCTCGGAGCGGGGTTCGAGAAGGGGCTGTGGGGACCGCTGCGTCGACGGTCGACGAGCCTCACGTCGATGATGATCGTGTCGATCGGAATCGCGCTCGCCATGCGGTACTTCTTCCTGTATCTGTTCGGTGGCGATCTCAAGGCGTTCCAGCAGTACACGCTGCAACGTGACCCGGTGTCGATCGGGCCGATCGATCTCCCGCCGAGGACGCTCTTCATCATCGGGGCGTCGGCACTCGTCATCGTGGGCGTCGCGCTGTTCCTGCTCAGGACCAGGTTCGGCAAGGCCATCCGAGCGGTGTCCGACAACCCGGCCCTCGCGTCGTCCAGTGGTATCGACACCGACCGAGTGGTCCTGCTCGTCTGGATACTCGGTGGAGCCCTCGCTGGGCTCGGCGGCGTCTTCTACGGGCTCGAGTTCGGGATCAAGTGGGACATGGGCTTCACACTGTTGCTGCTCATGTTCGCTGCGATCACTCTCGGTGGGCTCGGCAACCCCTTCGGCGCACTGCTCGGCAGCCTGGTGATCGGCATCTTCGTCGAACTCTGGACGTGGATCGTGCCCAACGCCAACGACCTCAAGACCGTGGGTGCGCTGGGCGTGCTGATTCTGGTACTTCTCGTGCGACCTCAGGGTCTACTGGGAAGCAAAGAGAGGATCGGATGAACTGGGACCTGATTTTCTGGAACGCGCTCTACACGGCCATCAGTGCGGCGGCCGCCGGGTACTGCATCATCGCGTCGGGACTGAACGTGCACGTCGGGTACACCGGTCTGCTGAACTTCGGTCAGGCCGGCTTTGCCGCAATCGGTGCCTATGCGTTCGCGATCCCGATCGTCGCCTACGGCTGGGCGTGGTACTGGGCGCTGCCGTTGATGCTCGTGTGTTCGGTCCTGCTGGCCTTGGCGCTCGGCCTGCCGACGCTCCGACTCCGGGCCGATTACCTCGCCATCGTGACAATTGCGGTTGCCGAGATCATCAGGCTGTTCCTGAACTCGACGCGCTTCACGTGGCTGACGGGAGGGACCGACGGGCGCAACGGATGGACCACCTTCTTCGAGGACCTCAACCCGATCGACAACACCGCGCGTTTCGACATGGGCGCCCAGTCGATCGACGGATATCGCCTGTTCATGATGATCGTGGGCTGGTGCCTGGCGGCCTTGATCGCGACCTTCATCTGGGCGCTGATGCGAAGTCCATGGGGACGCGTCCTGAAGAGCATCCGAGAAGACGAGGACGCCGCTCGGGCGCTCGGCAAGAACGTCCTTGCGTACAAGATGCAGAGCCTCGTCATCGGCGGCGTGATCGGTTCGATCGGCGGGCTCTGGCTGTCCGCTCAGAAGCAGTCCGCACAGACTGGCGAGTTCGCGACCACGCTGACGTTCTTCGCGTTCTTGATCATCGTGCTCGGGGGACTGGGGCGTGTGAAGGGTCCCATTGTCGGAACGATCATCTTCTTCTTCGTCATCCAGTTCGTCGACAACGTGCTCGAACAGGCCACCCGGACGGACAACATCCCGGACTGGATCGTCGACTCGACGAACTTCGGCATCGTCAAGAACGTCGTCGCCGGTCTGTCACTCGCACTCCTCGTGATCTTCCGCCCGCAAGGGATCTTCGGAGACAAGCGTGAGCAGGTGTTCGATGTCCGCTGACCCGGCCGAGACCGTGCCACCTGCGGTGCCGGGAGCGCGGAAGCACGACCCGATCCTCGTCGCCGACGGCATCACCCGTCGCTTCGGAGGACTCGTCGCTGTGAACGTCGATCACTTCGAGGTCGAACGAAACAAGATCACGGCGCTGATCGGTCCCAACGGTGCGGGCAAGACGACGTTCTTCAATCTTCTCACCGGCTTCGACAAGCCGGACGGTGGTCGCTCGAGGTTCGACGGCCACGAGATGGCCGACTCGTCGGCTCACAAGGTGGCCAAGCTCGGTATGGTCCGCACCTTCCAGCTGACCAAGGCGCTCGCTCGCCTGACCGTCATCGAGAACATGCGACTCGGTGCTGCGAACCAGCGCGGTGAACGCCTCTGGGCCGGCCCGTTCAAGTTCCTGTGGAAGCACGAGGAAGCCGAGATCACCGCGCGCGCCGACGCACTGCTCGAACGCTTCAAGATGGACCACATGCGCGACGAGTTCGCCGGGAACCTGTCGGGCGGCCAACGCAAGCTCCTCGAGATGGCCCGTGCGTTGATGACGGACCCGACGCTGATCATGCTCGACGAGCCGATGGCAGGGGTCAACCCCGCGTTGAAGCAGAGTCTGCTCGGTCACGTGAAGGAGTTGAAGGACGAGGGTCGAACGGTGCTCTTCGTCGAGCACGACATGGACATGGTGCACGAGATCAGCGACTGGGTCGTGGTGATGGCCCAGGGTGAGATCATCGCCGAAGGAACCGCTGCCCAGATCTCGGGCAATCAGAACGTCATCGATGCGTATCTCGGCGCGCATCACGATCTCGATCTCGGAGACGCCTCATGACGAACATCATCGAGTGCACCGACCTCGTTGCCGGGTACGTTCCTGGCGTCAACATCCTCAACGGATGTGACCTGATCGTCGGTGCCGGTGAGTTCGTCGGGATCATCGGACCGAACGGGGCGGGCAAGTCGACGCTCATGAAGGCGGTGCTCGGGCTGGTGACCATCCGCTCCGGCATCGTGAGGCTCGACGGTCAGGACATCACGGGTCAGCCTGCGCATCAGCTCGTCCGGCGTGGTGTGGGATTCGTGCCTCAGACCAACAACGTCTTCCCGTCGCTCACCGTGCGCGAGAACCTCGAGATGGGCTGCTTCGTCAACCCGAAGAGCTTCGACGAGCGCTATGACGTGGTCACCGGCCTGTTCCCCCGTCTTGGCGAGCGGGCCGACCAGAAGGCCGGTTCGCTGTCGGGTGGTGAACGTCAGATGGTCGCGATGGGCCGCGCGTTGATGCTGGATCCTCAACTCCTCCTGCTCGACGAGCCGTCTGCGGGGCTGTCGCCCATGCTGCAGGACGAAGTCTTCCTTCGATGCAAGATGATCAACGATGCTGGTGTCGCGATCCTGATGGTGGAACAGAACGCTCGCCGAGCGTTGCAGGTGTGCGATCGGGCCTACGTGCTCGACCAGGGTACGAACGCGTACACCGGCACGGGACGCGAGCTGCTCGCCGACCCCAAGGTGATCGAGCTCTACCTCGGCACCCTCGCCCGGAACTGAGCACGAGCCCGCCACGCGAGAGAGCCCGGGCCTCTCGGCCCGGGCTCTCTCATTCAGGTGTTCAGGTTCGGAACGTCAGTTGCCGGCGTCGAAGTCGACGCCAAGGGCGTTTCCGATGTTGCCATCGCTGCCGTACACCGCCTTGTCGCGCGGTCCGATGCCCTTTTCGACCATCGCCCGCAGGATCTTCGACGACTCGTTGAAGCCGATGACCAGGATCGCGTCCGGGTCGGCGGCGACGATCGCGTCGACCTCGCTGTCGAACGACGTGGCGGTCGGATCGTAGGACTGCTGGAACACGATCTCGCCGCCAGAGTCGGTGATCGTGGCCGCAGCGGTCTCGGCGAGGCCGTTGCCATACGCATCGTTCAGGTTGAGGATCGCAACGGTCTGGTTGCCGTCGTTGATCACGAACTGGCCGAGCACGTCACCCTGGTAGAGGTCCGGCGGAGCCGTACGGAAGTACAGGCCCTTGTCGGCGTAGGTCGACAAGGCCTCGGACGTGTTCGCCGGCGAGAACATCGTGACGCCCGCAGCCGTGATCTTGTCGATCACGGACAACGTGACACCCGAAGATGCTGCACCGATGATGACGTCGACGTCTTCCGAGAGGAGACGGTCGGCGGTCTGGTTCGCCTGGTCGGTCGAGGTGTCACCGGAGTCACCCTCGATACCCACGACCTCCTCGCCGAGCACGCCGCCGTTCTCGTTGATCTCCTGCAGTGCCAGATTGAAGCCGGCGAACTCGGGCGGGCCGAGGAACGCCAACGAACCCGTCTGCGGGAGCAGGGTTCCGAACGTCAGCACGCCGTCGCCCTCGCGGTTGCCTTCGACCGGCGTCTGTTCGACGTCGAGTTCGGGCGGGCCCTCGGCGGTGATGTACTCGGTGAGGCTGATGTCGATGCGGTTGTCGTCCCCCATGACCAGCTTGCCGTAGCTCGCCACGATCGGTTCGCCGTTGCCGGCGAACGTCAGCGGTCCGGAAACCCCGTCGTAGTCGATGTCGGTGCCAGCTTCGATCAAGGCGGCGCAGTCGGCGAACGTCGTGCACTTCTCGCCATCGCGGGTGATGCCATTGATCTCGGCTGCGTGTTCGATGCCGTCGGTACCCGCCTGGAGCACGGCGAGCGCGCTGATCATGACTGCGTCATAGGTCTCCGTGGCGTAGTTCAGGTCCGTGAGAGACGAATCGATTTCGCACAGGCGCTCGATGAACTCCGGTGTGATCTCGCCGAACGGCGTCGTGCCGGAGAAGCCGGCGAGATCGCCATCGGTGATGTCGCTCGGAGCGCTGCCGCACTCGGCTTCGGCAGCGGCGTCGGTGGTCTCGGTCATCGCCTCGGTGGTCTCCGAGACTGCCTCGGTGTCCTCGGTCATCGCCTCGGTGGTCTCCGAGACTGCCTCGGTGCTGGATGATTCGCCGTCATCGTCACTGCCGCACGCTGCGGCAACGAGAGTCAGGCCGACCAGCAGTGCACCGACGCGCGTCACGCGTGATTTCTGCATGTTGTGGGTTCTCCCCCTTGTCGGGGTACGGGCGGGATGCCCGTACTCATAAGGTGGCAAGAGTGTACGCATCGTTGCGTTCGAAAGGAAGGCGCTACGTTTCCGCACCGTGAACGCTTCCTTGCCCGACTCGTCCAGTGAAGTCCGCTACGAGGTCGCCGACCACGTCGCCACGCTCACGCTGAACGCCCCAGAACGGATGAACACGATCTCCGGGCCGATGCTGCAGCAGATCAGCGAGCTGCTGCTCCGGGCCGACCACGACCCCGACGTGCGCTGCATCGTGCTCACCGGGTCCGGCCGGGCGTTCTGCGCCGGGCTCGACCTCCAAGCGCAGATGGCGGGCCCCAAGGGTGGTCTCGGCAACCTCGGTGGGGGTGACGGCGAGGTTTTCCCCGGCGAGTTCGACGTGCGCAGCGCCCCGCCGGTCGTGTTGCACCACATCGACACACCGACGATCGGTGCGCTCAACGGCGGCGCCGCGGGCTACGGGCTCGACCTCGCGCTGGGCTGCGACATCCGCATCGCCGCCGAGACGGCCAAATTGAACCCTGGCTTCGCCAAGCGCGGCATCCTTCCCGAAAGTGGCGGAACCTGGCTCCTGCCGCGGATGGTCGGCTACGCGAAGGCCGCCGAGATCGCGTTCACCGGCCGCACGCTCACGGCCAACGAGGCTCTCGATCTCGGCCTGGTCAACCACGTCGTGCCGGCGGAGGACCTTGCGAAACGGGCGGCGGAGATGGCCGGCGACATCGCCGCCAATGCGCCCCTGGCCGTCCGTGCGATCAAGCGCATGATGCGCGCCGCCGAGACCGAGACCTTCGAGCAGAACGTCCACCACGTGTTCCTGCAGTTGCTCCCGCTGCTGCGGACCGCCGACTTCTCCGAGGGCGTTGCTGCATTCATGGAGAAGCGCGACCCCGAGTTCCACGGACGTTGAGCCCCGGGACCCCGGTGTCGTTGCTGGAGGGCCTCGCGTCTACGCGAGCGATCCGGCGCTACACCGACGACCCGATCCCCGACGACGACCTCGCGTCGATCCTCTGGCATGCGGGCCGTGCACCGTCTGGTTCGAACCGCCAACCGTTCCGGTTCCTCGTCCTTCGTGACGGTCCCGGCGCCACGGCCGCGAAGCGCATGCTGGGTGAGGCCTTCCGCGCCGGCTGGCAAGCCAAGCGCGAGAGCGACGGCTACCGGCCATCCCGGTTCGCCGACTCGATGCAGCGCTACGTCGACCGATTCGAGCAGACCCCGGTGGTCGTGCTCGTTTGCCTCGACCGGTACCGCGCACCCTCGCCGTACGAGGGCGCTTCGGTGTATCCCGCGTGTCAGAACCTCTTGCTCGCCGCGCGTGCTCTCGGTTACGGGGGTGCGCTCACGATGTGGCACCTCGGCATCGAGTCGGAGCTCCGTGAGCTCCTGGGGATCCCAGACGGCGTGGCGTTGTCGGCGTGCATCACGCTCGGCGTGCCCGAGGGGAACCACGGCCCGGTGAAGCGCAAGCCGCTGAACGAGATCGTGTTCGACGACGCGTGGGGCCGCCCGCCCGACTGGATCTGAGGAAGCCGCTCGGCTCGTTCCGGGTTGCGATGAGCGAGAGGTGCCGTATGCGGACGGTTCGCTCATCGCTGGGAAGGGTTTGGCTGGATCTAGTCTGCGGAGGTGCCGTTCGTTGCTGGTGTCGACTCCTCGACACAATCCACCAAGGTCGAGATCCGCGACCTCGATTCCGGCGAGGTCGTTGCGTCGACCTCGGCCTCGCACCCGGCGGTCACGCCACCGTGCAGCGAACAGGACCCGACCGCTTGGTGGAACGCGTTCGAACGCGCGTGGACGGCCGCACTCGCCGACCTTCCGGACGGGTCGCGGGTCGAGGCGATCAGCATCGCCGGGCAACAACACGGCATGGTGGCACTCGACGTCGATGACCAGCCCGTCCACCCCGCAAAACTCTGGAACGACACCGAATCCGCGCCCGATGCAGGGTGGCTGATCGCCCAACTGGGCGGCGCCGATGCCTGGGCCGAGGCGGTCGGCAGCGTTCCGGTAGCCGCCTTCACGGCGACGAAGCTCTCCTGGCTGCACCGCTCACACCCCGACGAGTGGTCCCGTGTCGCACGCGTGCTGTTGCCCCACGACTACCTGACGCACCGGCTGACCGGTGGATACACCACCGACCGCGGCGACGCGTCCGGAACGGGCTACTGGTCGCCGTCGACGGGGGAGTACCGCTGGGACGTGCTCGCCGTGATCGACGCCACCCGCGACTGGAGCGACGTCGTGCCGACGGTATTGGGGCCCCTCGATGTCGCAGGGCACTGGAACGATGTTGCGGTCGCAGTGGGAACCGGCGACAACATGGCCGGTGCGCTCGGCCTGGGTCTCGCCCCGGGCGACGCGGCGTTGTCGGTCGGCACTTCGGGCACTGCGTTCACCGTTGCCGATGCCTCCACCGCTGACCCGTCCGGCGCCGTGGCCGGCTTCGCGGACGCAACCGGCCGGTTCCTGCCGCTGGTGTGCACGTCGAATGCTGCCAAGGTGCTCGACGCCGTCGCCAGGCTCCTCGATGTGGACCACACCGAGTTCGACCGGCTCGCACTCGCTGCTGTCGGT
Source organism: Ilumatobacteraceae bacterium (assembly GCA_041742555.1). GTDB lineage: Bacteria > Actinomycetota > Acidimicrobiia > Acidimicrobiales > Ilumatobacteraceae > Sva-07. The sequence continues at coordinate 132 of JBGSII010000131.1, read as the reverse complement.
GATGCCGACGTGCCCGTGCTGCTGCCCTACTTCGACGGTGAGCGCACCCCGAACCGCCCGGAGGCCACCGGTCTCATCGGCGGGCTGCGCAGCGACGTCACTCGCGAACAGTTCGCGCTCGCGGCGGTGAAC
>JBGSII010000130.1:0-4508 GCA_041742555.1 Ilumatobacteraceae bacterium | reverse complement strand
CGACGAACGCGTCGATCTCGCCGCTGGGAAGCACGCGGTTCACCCACCCCCAGCGCTCGGCGGTGGCGGCGTCGATGTCGTCGCAACCGAGCACGACCTCGAGCGCACGACTCCGTCCGATCAACCGCGGCAGCCGAACCGTCCCGCCCGCACCGGGGATGATCCCGACCGCGACCTCCGGCTGACCGAAGATCGCTTCAGGCGTGGCGAAACGCATGTCGCACGCCAACGCGAGCTCGCTGCCCCCTCCCCCGACACGCCCTTCGATGATCGCGATCGACGCCTTGGGCATCGTCCTCAGCGTCTCGCACATCTTGTCGTACGGCCCGATCTCGGTGGGGATCGGCTGCACGCGCGGGAATCCTTGGATCGCTTCCACGTCGAAGTGGGCCAAGAACCACTCAGGGTTGGCCGATCGGATGACGACCACGCGAACCGAGTTGTCGGCGGCCATCTGCTCGATTGCACCGAAGAGTTCGAAGAACACCTCCATGGTGATGAGGTTGATCGGCGGATGGCCGACGGTGAGCGTCGCCACTCCCCGCTCGTCGACCACGGTCGTCACGGCGGTCACTGCACCACCTCCTCGACGGCACCGAGGATCGCTGCCACCATCGCGCTGCGCACGACACGACCGTATCGAGTCACGCCCGACGGGCTCGCAGCCGACCGGCGCGTCAGGACATGCTGACGAGGTCGAGCCAGTCGTCGGAGAAGTAGTCGACGTCACCATCGGGCATCAACAACACCTTCGTCGGCGCAAGTTCACGCACGAAGTCCTCGTCGTGGCTCACGAGGATGATCGCTCCCGGCCAGTCGACCAGCGCGTCGGCAACGGCCTGACGTGACGGCGGGTCGAGGTTGTTCGTCGGCTCGTCGAGCAGCAGGAGATTGTTGCGCCCGACCATCAGCATCGCCAACGCGAGCTTGGTCTTCTCGCCGCCGGACAACGTGCCCGACTCCTGGAACACCTTGTCGCCGGAGAGCCCGAACATCCCGAGCAGCCCTCGCAGCTGGGTCTCGCCGAGATTGATCCCCTCCGGCACCGCATCGCGGATGTTGGTCAGCAGCGACTCGTCGGTCCGCAGGTTGTCGTGCTCCTGCGCGTAGTAGCCGGCATGCACCTGATAGCCGAACTCGAAGTGACCGAGGTCAGCCTCGGTCTCGCCCGCGAGAATGCGCAGCAGGCTCGTCTTGCCGGCGCCGTTCAAGCCGAGCACCAGCAGCCGCTCGCCGCGCCCGAGGTCGAAGTCGATGTCCTCGAAGACGGTCGGGCCACCGTAGGCCTTGCACAGACCCGACGCCCGGATGACCGTCTCGCCGCACTTGGGCGGGTCGGGGAATCGAACCGTCATGGTCTTGCCCGACTGCGGACCGCGTACGCGCTGCGTCTCGAGTCGGGCGATGCGCTTCTCGACGCTGTGCGCCATCGCCGCCTTGGTCGCCTTGGCGCCGAAACGATCGACGACCGTCTGCAGCCGATCGATCTCCTTGGCCTGCAGGACCGCCTTCTTCGCGAGCCGCGCCTCGTCGTCGGCGCGCGCTCGTTGGTACTGGCTGTACGTACCGCGGTACTCGACGATCTCGCCGACGTCGGTCTCGGTGGCCCGGTCGAGGTGCAGTACCCGGGTGATCGACTCGTCGAGCAGTTCGAGGTCGTGGCTGATCACCAACAAGGCGCCCTTGTACTGCCGGAGGAACCCGAGCAGCCAGGCCTTCGCGTCGACGTCGAGGTGGTTGGTCGGCTCGTCGAGACACAAGACGTCGGATCCTGCGAACAGGATGCGCGCCAGTTCGACGCGCCGGCGCTCGCCCCCCGACAAGGTGCTGATCGGCTGGTCGAGCCGCGTGTCTGGGATGCCCAGCCCGGCAGCCATCGCGCGCGCCTCGCTCTCGGCGGCATACCCGCCGGTGGTCCGGAACGCCTCCTCGGCCTCGCTGTAGCGGGCGACGTTGCGCTCGTCGGGGTTCTCCTCCATCGAGAGCCGCAGCTTCTCGATTCGGGTGATCTCGTCGTCGATGCCCCGCCCCGACAGCACGTGCGTGACACAGCTGCGGCCGTCGAGGGCGGAGTCGATCTTGGGGTCCTGCGGCAGGTACCCGAACCCGCCCTTGCGCACGACCTTGCCGGACTTCGGTTCACTGGCCCCACCGAGGACCTTGAACAGGCTGGTCTTGCCGGCACCGTTGCGGCCCACGATGCCCACCTTGTCGCGGGGCATGACGGTGAAGCTGGCGGAGTCGACGAGCAGTCGACCCCCCACTTCCACCGAGATCGCCTGGGCCTGGAGCACCCGTCCAGGCTAGGGGCAGATCAAGGCGTGGGTTCGACGAGCCCCGACGGCATCGTGGTGGTCACCGCCACCGTGGTGTTCGGGGCGGCTGTTGTCGGCGTCACCGTCGTCGGCACTCCGGTCCCGGGCGACGTCGTCGACGGAACGTCATCCCCGTCGTCTCCGGGAGGCGCCGTGGTCGTCGTCGGCGCAGAGACCGTGGTGGGAGTGCTGGTCCCGTTCGAGCCGCTCGAGCGCCGCCCGAGCACGGTGGTGCTGTCGCCACCGACGCGTGAATCGTCACGGAACGCCGAGCGCAGGCAGTCGCCGATCCCCTCGACGGGGCCGAGCGCTGCAGCGACGGATTCGGCGAGCACGCGACGCCCGGTGTCGGTCGGGTGCAGCCCATCACCGCTGAGGACTCCGGGGCTGTCGGAGATGGCAGCCCAGTCGAGCACCGTGACGTTGTCGCGCTCGTTCCCCAGACGAGTGACGACTTCGTTGACCTCGACGTAGTTCGGCCGGTACTCGGTCACGGTGAGCAGCACCACCGGTCGGGGCTCCAGCCGATCGAGGAGCTCGACGAGTTCGGCCTCGTAGGCGTCGGCATCCCCGCGGTAGTTGCTCCCGAGGAACACCACGGCTGCGTCCCAGTCCTCGCCGGGACCGGCGCCGGCGACGAGCACCTTGTCCAGCACACGATTGCCGAACTCGATGAACCGGCTCGGTTCGGCCTCGACAGCGACCTGCCATCCGAGCGGAACGACGGCATTGCACATGTGGTTGCCGTAGCGCGACGACGTGGAGGCGAGGATCGAATCGCCGATCATGAGGATGCGGTTGCCGTCGACCTTGTCGCCGATCAGCTTCGCCTCCGTGCCGTCCTCGTTGACCGGTGGACGCACGATGACGATGGGCTCACGAACCGCCGACGGGACGGCCGGGACCGCGCCCACACCGGCGATCGTCGGAACCGGTGTCACGGGCGCGATCGTGTCGTCGCCCTCACCGTCGGCGACGCCACAGCCGGCCACGGCCACAGCCACGGCCACGGCCACCAACGCACGGGTCGATCGTCGACGGGACATCTGCTCCATTGAAGCGGGTCGACGGACGGCTGTGGTGTCGCGGCCCGAACCAGGGGCTCAGCGGGAGCGCAGGGCGTCGCGGATCTCGGTCAGGAGTTCGATCTCGGTCGGAGCGTCGTCCTCGTCGGCCGGCCCCTTCATCGCGTTGTAGGCCTTGACGATCAGGAAGCACACGAAGGCCACGATCAGGAACGTGACGAGTGCCGTGATGACGCTCCCGATGAGCAACTCGGCATCGCCGATGTCGATGGTGATCGAGTCGAAACTCGGCTGCCCGAAGATCCCGGCGATCAACTGCATGATCACGCCGTCGACGATGGAGTTGACCACCGGCACGAAGAACAGCGTGAGCGTGAATGCGACGGCGAGCTCGACCAGGTTGCCCCGGTTGACGAAGTCCTTGAATTCGGTGACGAAGTCCTTCATGAGTTTCCCTCCTGTTGAGTGACGGCCCCTCGTCTAGCACAACCGCAAGCGCCGTTGGGACATCTGCCCAGTGGCATCAACGCGCAGTCCAGCCGCCGTCCACGATGATGCTCTGCCCGGTGAGGAACGATCCGGCGGGCGACGCCAACAGCAACAGCGCGCCGTCGAGTTCGTCGAGCTCGCCCATGCGCGGAATCGGCGAGTTCGCGGCGATGAACCGTTGGCTTGCCTCGTCGGTGTCCATGCCATCGGTCATCTCCGAGGGGAACCAGCCGGGACACAGGGCATTCACGCGTACGCCCTTGCGCGCCCATTGCAGAGCGAGCTCGCGCGTGAGGTTGACCACGGCCCCCTTGCTCGCGCAGTAGTGAGCTTGCTTGATCGGGGTCGATCCGACGTGTCCGAGCATCGACGCCACGTTGACGATCGATCCGGAACCGGTGGCGATCATGGACGGCGCACACAGCTTCGACAGGTGCCACAGCGCGGTGACGTTGACCTCCATCGAGTTCCGGAACCGGTCGAGGCCCTCGTCTTCCACGGCGACCGACCCGCCGACACCAGCGTTGTTCACGAGCACGTCGACTCGACCGAATCGACCGACGACCTCGGTGACGAGCCGTTCCCGGTCGCCCTCGTCTGCCATGTCGGCGACGACCACCGACGCGCCGGGCAGCTCGGCGGCCAGCTCGTCGAGTCGGTCGGCGCGACGCGCCGTCAG
>JBGSII010000129.1:0-11981 GCA_041742555.1 Ilumatobacteraceae bacterium | reverse complement strand
GCCGCTGCGTCGAGCGGCATGTCACCGCCGAGGAAGCCATCGGGGTCAAGCAGGCCGAGGACGACGTCGGCATCGGTGACGGCGACCTCGGTCCCGCCGCGGCCGTAGGACGCCGGACCTGGCTCGGCTCCGGCAGATTCGGGTCCCACTTTCAGCAGCCCGAACTGGTCGACATGGGCGAGCGATCCACCGCCCGCGCCGATCTCGACCAGGTCCACCGATGGGACCGAGCACGGGAACCCGGACCCCTTCTTGAACCGGTACACACGGGCCACTTCGAACACGTTGGTGAGCTCGGGCTCGCCGTGGTCGATCAGGCAGGCCTTCGCGGTCGTTCCACCCATGTCGAAACAGAGCAGACGCTCTTCGCCCAAGCGCCGGGCGAACCAGCTCCCGGCGAGCGCACCCGCAGCCGGCCCGCTCTCGACGAGTCGGATCGGGACACGCGCCGCATCGTCGGCCGACACGACGCCCCCGTTCGACAGCATCATCAGGACCGAACCGCCGAACCCCTCGCCGGACAGCCACTTCTGGAGCTCGTCGAGATACGGCCCGATCACCGGCATCGTCGCGGCGTTGCAGGCCGTCGTGACCATGCGGGGATACTCGCGGATCTGGGGCGACACGTCGGCCGACACGCACACCGGGACTCCGAGCTCTCGCTCGAGGTGGGCCGCGATCGTGCGCTCGTTGGTGGCGTTGACGTACGCGTTGAGCAGACACACACCGACGGACTCGACGTCCATCGCCCGGAGCTGTTCGGTGATCACATCGAGTTGGTCGGCCGACGGTTCGGTGATCACGATGCCGGACGCGTTCGTTCGCTCGACGATCTCGACGGTCCGATCGCGCGGGATCGGCGGCGGCGGGAACTCGATCTGGAGGTCGTACATGTCGTAGCGATGCTCGTCGCGGATCAACAAGGTGTCGCCGAACCCGGCGGTGGTGACCAGACCGGCTCGTCCTGTCTTGCCCTCGATCAGCGCGTTGGTGATCAACGTGGTCGCGTGCACGATCGGTGCGGTCACGTCGGCCGGGCTGACGCCGGCGCGTCGAAGCAGGCTGCCGACGCCGGTCCGCACCCCGTCGAGCGGGTTGGACGGGGTGGTCAACGTCTTGTCGACGATCACGTCACCGCTGCGCGCATCGACGAGGACCACGTCGGTGAACGTGCCACCGATGTCGACGGCGAGTCGCCAGTCAGCCGTCACGGCGTGGCTCCGTTGGTCTGCGACGACGCCATGGCCTCGTCGTGTGCCGCGAGTTCAGCGGCGCGGAAGTCGGCGCGGGGCGGCGCGAACACATCGAGGATCCAGCACTCGCCGTACTCGTCGTCACCGATGAAGATCGAATCACCGTGCCAGATGGTGGCCGGGGCGAGGTACACGTCGCCCTCGCGCAGCACACTGCGCTCGTCGGTGTCGGGTTCGCCGATGCGGAAGTCGAGCGCGCCGCGCATGATCACGCCGAGCTGCTCATGGGCTTCGTGCTGATGCATGAACGAGCCGGTCGCGCCCCCGGCGATCCGCCAGAAGCAGAGCTGCAGGTGTTCGCCGCTGATGATGCGGCGGCGGAACCCCACCCGATCCGTCTCGTGGAACGCGTCGTCGTCGAAGAAGTGGCAGTACTGGTTGGTGAGCTCGCCGGCGTTCACTCGGTCACCGCCGACGCGTCGCCGACCTTCGCAGCATCGTGATCGGGCACCGCTGATCGGTGGGTGCTCGACCAGCGCGACGCGCCGTAGCGCTGCACGTCGGCGGCGATGTCGAGCGGAGCGATGATCGCCTGGTGCTCGGCGTCGCCCCATTGCTCCGGCGGCACGAGCCACATCACTTCGAACTCCAGGCCGTCGGGATCGTGGGCGTACAGGCTCTTGTTGACGCCGTGATCCGAGGCTCCGCGGAGGGCACCGGCGTCGGCGAGACGGCGACGGTGATCCTCGAGATCCTCGAGTGTCGGCACCTCCCAGGCCAGGTGATACATGCCCACGGTGCTGCGCCCGGCCTGCGAGTCCCCTGCGCCGGCACCGATCGTGAAGCAGGCCAGATCGTGATGGTTCCCGGACCCCGGCGCTCGCATGAACACGTAGGCGCCGCCCGGATCCGCCACGATGGTCTCGAACCCGAGGACATCTTCGTAGAACCGTTGCTGACGGCGTGCGTCTCGCACGTAGAGCACGGCGTGATTCATCCCGGTGATCACTTGATCTGTCTCCCCTCGCCGACGACGGCCTTAGGTCTGATGGTCAGACCATAATTCGAATCCGCGTCGAGCGCCAGCGCAGGATCAGACGAGTCGGTCGATCATCCCTCGCTCGACCGCGGCAAGGTGGGCCGTGCCCTCGACACGCGCCGCAACGACGTCGCCCGACGCAACCGCCGCTGCGAGTGCGGAGTGCTGGGCGGTCGAATCGCGCACGATCCGGCGCACCTCGTCACGGTTCGCGTCGTCGGACAGCAGCGACTCGATGCCCTCGGATCTGAACAGCCTCGCCAGGACCTTGTTGTACACCTCGACGAGCAGCGGGTTGCCGCAGGCCCTCGCGATCAGCGCGTGGAACTCGTGGTCGAGGCGCCGGAACTCGGCGAGGGTCATGTCGGCGCCGAACCGTTGCGCCAATGCCCGGATGTCGGCGCGTTCGTCGTCGTCGGCTCGCTGGGCGGCGAGTTCGATGATCGGCAACTCCAGCAGGCGTCGCGTCTCGAACAGTTGGCGCACGAACTCCTTGCGATCGTCGACCGGGTCGAAGCTGACGTCGGGCAGTCGCTCGACCACGAACGATCGATTGCCTCGTCGCTCGATCACTCCGAGCGAGATGAGGCCCTGCATGGCTTCGCGAACCGATGTCCGCGCCACCCGGAACTGATCGGACAGGGCCCGTTCGGACGGGACCCGGGCCCCGGGTTCCATGGTGCCGTTGACGATTCGCTCGAGCAACTGATCACGAATCTGGGCGCTCAGCGTCTCACGGGTGATCGGGGCGAATGATGCGTGGGAGACGCTGGACGGTTCGGTGGTCAGTGTCATGGAGCTCTCGGTCGCAACGGCCCGATCGTCAGACCATTGGACCCGACTCTATCCCAGCAGCTTGCGGTGCAGGACGATCGCGTCGCTGGTCTGACCATCAGACCTTTGCTACAGTCCGATCATGACGTACCCCAACACGTTGATCTTCGTCGACTTCCCGTCGAGCGATCCCACAGCCTCGGCCGAGTTCTACGAAGCGGTTTTCGGCTGGGAGGTCGAACCGCGACCGCTGAACGTCTTTCACCGGATCGTGCCGGGCAAGCACTTCCAGCTCGACGACGGCAGCGAAGGTCCGACCGGCAACCTGCACATGGGGATCTACAACGTCGCCAACGCTCGTCCCCACCCCGATCCCGACGGCGCCGAGCCCCGTCACCTGGCCGGCGAGGGCCGCCAGCCGCGTGTCTGGGTGCTCGTGAGCGACGACGACTCGATGGAGCGAATTCTCGACGAGGCCGTGTCCCGCGGCGCGACCCTGTTGTGGCGGGACCACTTCTGGGCGGAGTTCAACGGCTTCAACGCAGCCTTCGAGGACCCCTGGGGCAACACGTTCGTCCTGTGGGTCAAAGGTGGCGACAACCCCGAGATCCCCGCAGGTTGGACGAACGAGTGAACGACGACAGAACGGAGCGAACACCATGACCGACGCACTGCACAGCTTGCGACCGACGGCAGCACGATGGACTCACGTCGCGCTGCGGGTGTCCGACATCCAAGCGACGATCGACTGGTACCTCGAGTTCACGCCGCTCGAACTGCTCGACCGTCGAGAGGACGACGACGGCTACGGCGCGTGGCTCGGCCATCCCGACAGCGGCGAGTTCCCGTTCATCCTGGTGGTCGCTCAGTTCTTCCCCGACAAGGATCCGTTCGCTCCCGCTCCGATCACCTCGCTCGGCCCGTTCAACCACATGGGCATCGAGTTGCCCGACCGCGCGAGCGTCGACGAGATCGCCGCGAGGGCGCATGCCGCCGGATGCCTGGGCATGCCCCCGACGGAGATGCCCGACCCGATCGGCTACATCTGCATGCTGCGCGACCCCGACGGCAACATGGTCGAGTTCTCCTACGACCAGGGCGTGTACGAGAAGGTTCGTGAGGTGTGGGGCAGCGCTTCGGCGCCACCTCGTTGAGGACTCCGGTCCTCGAACCCCGACACGACCCTCACGTTCAGTGCTGAATCCTCGACCAGGACGTCACAGTCATCGACGTGCTCGGTCGACTGTTCGTCGGCGAGCGTTTCGAGCATCTTGCGCGCCCGTCGGTGGGTTCCCCAGACTCGGTACTCGAACCGTGCGCCGGTGGGTTCCACGACCAACTGCTTCTTCGCCATGTGGAACGCACCCCCAATCTCCGTCAGCGACCCGACGCGGTAACGGCGCGCTGGCGACGAGCGGTGGACCGTCGGCACACCGCCCGTCCTACAGGTTCGTCATCCCACCGTCGACACGGATGACCTGACCCGTCACGTACGCCGCGCGCGCTGACGCGAGGAAACAGGCCACCTCGGCGATCTCGTCGGCGGAGCCCCACCGGCCGAGCGGGACGCTTCGCACGAAGTTCTTCCGGACTGCTTCCTCGCCGAGCCGCTCGAACGTCGGGCCCCACATCTCGGTGTCGACCAGACCGGGAGCGACGGCATTGACACGGACGCCCTTCGACCCCCATTCGTTGGCCAGGTTCTTCGTCAGGGTGTTCAGGCCTCCCTTCGATGCGGCGTAGGCCCCCTGGGTTCCGCCGGCGCCGGTCGCCGCTGTCGAGGTGATGTTGACGATCGCTCCCTGGGAGGCGAACAGTGGCTTGGCGAACGCTGAGCAGAGCATGAACGCCTGGCGCAGATTGACGAACAACGTCTCGTCGATCGCGTCGCCGGTCGCCTTCGACGCCGGCTCGTTCCGCTCGACCGCCGCATTGTTCACCAGCACGTCGAGACCGCCGAACGCGCCGAGCACTGCCGTCGTGATCTGCTCGATCGCGTCGTGCTCGGACAGGTCGGCCGCGATCACCAGAGGATCGTTGACGAGATCCGCAGCGATCGCCTCCAGGCGGTCGGCGCTTCGCGCCACCAACGCCACACGGGCCCCGCCCGCGTCCAGCTGCCGAGCGATCGCCTCACCGATACCCCGGCTCGCGCCGGTCACCACGGCGGTCTTTCCCTCGAAATCGAACGACATGGCAGAACTCAGGTGCCGGTGAGCGCGGCGACGACCGGAGCGAACGACTCGAGTGCATCGGACTGCACCGTGACGTACGACCCCTGCCAACGCTCGCGTTGCTCGATCAACTCGTCGGCGATCTGCTCGGCCGACCCGATGATCATGTGCGGGCTCGCCAGCGCCGTGGCGGCGTCCATTCCCATTGCCGGCCCCACCTTGCCCGCGACGGCCTCGCGGTCGTCGGTGACGATCGTGACGAACTTGAGAATGCTGATCTCGATGTCGTCGAAGCGGTCGCCTGCTGCCTCACGGACCCAGCCGAGCTTCTCGTCGGTCGCGTCGGCCGACATCGACGCCGACGCCTCCGCGCCGAACTTTCCTTCGCCCACGTTGGGATTGACACCGACGATGTCGGCCAGTCGTGCTGCGGTCGACAGCACCCGCTTGGCGCCGCCACCGACCACGAGCGGCGGCCCGCCCGCCTGCACCGGCTTGGGCAGACCGTTCATCTCGGTGATCGTGTAGTGCTCACCGTCGAACGAGAACGCATCGTCGCCCCAGAGGCCTCGCAAGACTGCAATGGCCTCGATCATCCGATCGATGCGCACACCGGCTCGGTCGTGGGCGATCCCGGTCCATGTGTAGTCCTCGGTCATCCAGCCGGCGCCGAGGCCGACCTCGAGTCGGCCGTCGCTCAGCAGGTCGAGCGTGGCCGTCTCCTTCGCGAGCTCCGCGGGGTGGCGGAAGTCGTTCCCGAAGACCAGCGTGCCGACGCGCAGCGTCTCGGTTGCTGCGGCGGCAACCGCGAGCGCCGGCACCGGCGACAGCTGATTGCCGAAGTGGTCGGGCATGAGCAGCGTCGAGTAGCCGAGCGACTCGGCCTTCTTCGCGGTCTCTCGCCACTCCGAGGACGACGCGGCCTTCGCTGCCATGACACCGAAACGAAACGGGCGTGGATGACTCATGCGGCGAGCCTGCCACATCGTCGGTCGACCGCTGGGGTCGTGCCGAACGCGCTCCGGCCCGCTGGCGGGCGACCCGACGGGCGACACTCGCGACATGACCGAACAGCAGGGGATGGTGCCCGGAACGACCGCGATCGTGACCGGCGGCGCGAGCGGGCTGGGCGAGGCGACCTGTCGGCTGCTGGTGCGCGAGGGAGCGCGAGTGGTGGTCGCCGACATCCAGGACGCCAAGGGCGAAGCCGTCGCGTCGGAGCTGGGCGACGCAGCGGTCTACCGCCACGTCGACGTGACATCGGAGGATGCGATCCGAACCGTGATCGACGAGACCGTCGAGCGCTGGGGTCGGCTCGACTGCATGTTCAACAACGCCGGCATCGTCGGGTCGGTCGGCCCGATCGACGAAACGCCGCTCGACGAGTGGCAGTTCTCGATCGACGTGCTCCTCAAGTCGGTGTTCCTCGGGTCGAAACACGCGGCTCGGGTGATGAAGCCGCAGGGGTTCGGCGTGATCCTGTCGACCAGCTCGGTCGCCGGCATCCAGGGCGGGCTCGGACCTCACGCCTACAACATGGCCAAGACCGCGATCGTCGGGTTCACCAAGAACCTCGCCGCCGAACTCGGACCGTTCGGCGTCCGCGCCAATGCGATCGCTCCCGGCAAGCACAACACCCCGATGAACGCCGACGTCCTGTTCGGCGACCCCGACGCGCTGGAACGGTCGCTGGAGTACTTCGCCACGAAGGCCACGCCGTTGAAGGGGCGTCCCGGGCTCGCCGAGGACATCGCCGAAGCAGCTGTCTGGCTGATGTCGGATCGGGCCGGGTTCATCAGCGGGCACACGCTGGTGGTCGACGGCGGCCTGACCACCGGATCGGTCGAAGGGGCCGAACCCGGTCGAGGCCGGTTCGCGAGCCACCAGCCGCTGCTGCGCGAGGGCGGCCGGCGAGGCCTGTGAGCCGACTCAGTACGAGCGGGGAAGGCCGAGCACCTGCTGCGCGATGAAGTTGCACGTCATCTCCTGGCTCACCGGTGCGAGGCGTTGCAGCCGCGCCTCGCGCCAGTACCGCTCGACGTGGTACTCCGACGCGTAGCCGAGACCGCCATGCGTCTGGATCGCCTGATCGGCGGCGAAGAAGCTCGCCTCGGCGGCGAGGTACTTCGCGGTGTTCGCCTGCTCGGCGCACTCGAGACCCTGGTCGTAGCGCCACGCGGCCTCGCGCCACGTCAACCCGGCGGCGTTCAGCTGCATGTGGGCCTGGGCCAGCGGATGCGCGATCGCCTGATTGGCGCCGATCGGACGGTCGAAGACGATCCGCTCCTTCGCGTAGCCGACCGCTCGGCGCAGCGCTACCTCGCCGATGCCACAGGCCATGGCCGCGAGCAAGATCCGTTCCGGATTGAGACCATGGAGGATCTGCTGGAACCCACGTCCCCGTTCGCCGACCAGCCGCCAGCCTTCGACCGGAAGGTCGTCGTACGCGACCTCGCACGACGCAACCGCGTTGCGGCCGAGCTTGCGGATCGGGGCGATGTCGCAGAACTCGGGGTCGAGGTCGACCAGGAACAGGCTGAGCCCGTCGAACCGGCGACGCGGATCGTCCGGGTCGGCGTCGTCGGTGCGCGCGAGCAGCAGGCACACCTCGGACTCCAACGCCTTCGACGTCCAGATCTTGCGGCCGCGAACGATGAATCCGCCGTTGCCGTCGGCGATCGCCCGGGTGCTGATGCGCGACGTGTCGGTGCCGGCGTCGGGCTCGGTCACGCCGAACGCGATGTGCAGGTCGCCGGCCGCCGCCCGCGGCAGAAAGGTCTCCTTCAGCCGATCGCTGCCGAACTTCACCACCGGGTTCAGGCCGAACATCGTGAGGTGCAGCGCCGACGACCCGTTCATCGCGGCGCCCGAGGCGGCGACGCGGTTGAGCACGATCGCACACTCGGTGATGCCGCGTCCGCCACCGCCGTACTCCTCCGGGATGGCCACACCGAGCCAGCCACCCTCGGCCATCGCCGCGTAGAAGTCCCACGGGAACTCGTGGCGTTCGTCTCGCTCGGCCCAGTACGCGTCGTCGAAGTCCGCGCACACCCGATCGACCGCATCGGCGATCGCAACGTGGTCGTCGTCAGGCGAAAAGTCCATGGCGTCCAGTCTCGCGGACATCGATCCCCGGGCACCCGTTGCGGGGTCGCCGGGGACGGCATCACCATCCCGACTCGCCGAGCGTCACGGCGACAATCGGTCGAGCAACCACGACGGCCCGACGACCTCGGCGCCGACTGCACGGACCCGCCGGGCGAGTTCCCGATCGGCCGTGACCACGACGGCACCGTGGTGGCGCTCGGCGTCACCAGCATCGCGCCGGGTTCGCCAGACTGTGCCTCGTGATCACCGTCGTCGACTACGACCCTGCATGGCCACGCGTCTTCGAGGGGCTCCGGCATCGCTACGAGATCGCCCTGAGGGGCGTCGAGGTCATCGCGATCGAACATGTGGGGAGCACGTCGGTGCCCGGTCTGGCAGCGAAGCCGGTCATCGACGTCGACATCATCGTCACCCGCGAGCACCTTGCCGACGCCATCGCTGCGATGGAGCTCGCCAGATTCCGATCCCTCGGCGAACGCGGGATCCCCGACCGATGGGCGCTCGATGTGCCCAGCGAGCTGCATCGAACCAACACGTACGTCGTCGTCGACGGCAGCCTCGCGATGCGTAACCACCTCGGCGTGCGGGCAGTGCTGCGAGGAGACAGCGCGCTCCGCGACGAGTACGCCTCCCTGAAGCGTTCAATTGTGTCCCGGGTGGACGACATCGACACCTACGTCGAGGCGAAATCGACCTTCTTGTCCACCGTGCTCGAACGAGCCGGCCTCACCTCCGACGAACGCCGGATCATCGAGAACGCCAACCGCACGACCTGACGATCGGGACGGTCCCTCCTCGCGGCCGGTCGAGGTCGACCACGCTCGATGACGACACATATGGTGAACGGCCCCGGACAGCAAGTCGAGCAGCGAGGACCAACTCCATGCACGTGCACAGTGATCTCTACATCGGCGGTGCGTGGGTACCGACCACGTCCACCGACGTCATCGAGGTCGTCAACCCCGCGACCGAGCAGGTGATCGCCACGGTCCCTGCCGCTTCGACCGCTGACGCCGACGCGGCCGTGCTGGCGGCACGAGCAGCGTTCCCCGCGTGGTCGCAACTCCCGGTCGACGAACGCGTGGACTTCGTCGACCGCATCGCCGCGGCGATGGCCGAACGAGCCGAGGAGATCGCCGCCACGGTGTCGGCCGAACAGGGCATGCCGATGGCCAACGCACGCCGCGTCCAGGCCGGCCTGCCGATCACCGTCATGCAGAGCTACGTCACCATCGGCCGCGAGTACGCCGGCGCCGAGCCGGAGCGGATCGGGCACTCAATCGTGGTCGAGGAGCCGATCGGGGTGTGCACGTTCATCACCCCGTGGAACTACCCGCTTCACCAGATCGTCGGCAAGGTCGCACCCGCGCTGGTGGCGGGTTGCACGATGGTGCTCAAGCCGAGTTCGGAGACCCCGCTCAACGCCTTCGTACTCGCCGAGATCATCGACACCGTCGGTCTGCCTGCGGGTGTCTTCAACCTCGTCACCGGCGCCGGGCGCACCGTGGGCGAGGCCCTGTGCGTCCACCCCGACGTCGACATGATCTCGATCACCGGCTCGACCGAGGCCGGCGCCCGCATCGCTGAGCTCGGCGCACCGACGGTCAAGCGCATCTGTCAGGAACTCGGCGGCAAGTCCGCGAACGTGATCCTCGAGGGTGCCGATCTGTCCAAGGCCGTCCCGGCGGGCATCACCGGCATGATGCTCAACTGCGGCCAGACGTGCACGGCGCTGACCCGCATGATCGTCCCGCGGTCCCGGCAGGACGAGGTGGTCGACCTCGCGGTCGCCGCCCTCAGCTCACTCGCGATGGGAGATCCTGGCAGCGACGCCAACTTCCTCGGCCCGCTCGTGTCCGCGTCACAGAAGCTCACCGTCCAGGAGTACATCCGCCTGGGGATCGAGGAAGGGGCGCGTCTGGTCGCCGGTGGACCCGAGGACCCCGAGGGCTACGACGTCGGCTACTACGTCCAGCCGACGATCTTCGCCGACGTCGACAACTCGATGCGGATCGCCCAGGAGGAGATCTTCGGGCCCGTGCTGTGCATCATCCCGGTCGACGGCGACGAGGAGGCGATCGCCGTCGCCAACGACTCGCCGTACGGACTGTCGGGCGCGGTCTGGGCCGACACCGACGACCGCGCCGTCGCCGTCGCCCGTCGGCTACAGACCGGCCAGGTCATGGTCAACGGCGGCCGGTTCAACCCGCTCGCGCCGTTCGGCGGGTACAAGACCTCGGGGAACGGGCGCGAACTCGGGCGCGCGGGTCTCGACGAGTTCCTCGAGACCAAGGCGATCCAGCTGCCGGTCTGAGTCCCGCTGGTCCGCCCGAGGCGGCCGGAGGGGACGGAATGAATTAATCTTTCGGTCAATAACCGGGCAGCCGACCCGGCCAGCAACGAGGGGACCGCCGACATGGCCATCATCACCAACGACACGAACGACCAACTGTCGACACCCGAGTCCGGCCTGAGCCTGCTCGAGCGTGTCGCCTCGCTCGAGGACGTGATCCGACGCGGTGGCGACGAGGCCCAACAGCTTCGCCGCTGCCCCTCGTTCGTCATCGACGCGCTGGTCGATGCGGGCCTGTTCCGCTTCACGATCCCCCGCGAGCTCGGCGGCGAGGACGCCTCGGTCGGCGAGACGATCGAGGTGCTCGAGGCGATCTCGGCGATCGACGCCTCGGTCGGCTGGAACGTGATGCTCGGCTCGGAGATCAACGCAATGGCCGCTGGCGGGATGGCCAAGGAGTTGGCCGAGGAGGTCTACCTCGCCGACCCGAACGTGATCATGTGCGGTGGCGGCGGCCCCGGGACCACCCCATCGAAGGCGGTTGCCCAGCCCGACGGCAGCTACCGGATCTGGGGGCACACGACGTTCATCAGCGGCTGCCACAACGCAACGTGGTGCTTCATGGTCGCCCCGGTGTTCGACGGCGACGAGCTCCGCCTCACCGACGGCGCGCCGACCGTGAAGCTCTGGATGCTCCACCGCGACCAGTGGGAGATCCTCGACACCTGGGACGTCGCCGGACTGCGCGGATCCGGGAGCCACGACGTGGTCACCGACGGTGGCCTCGTCCCCGAGCGGTTCGCCGATGTCGATCTCGTCACCGTCCCGGCGCTCTACGAGAATCCGGTGTTCCGGATCCCGGTGCCGCTGCGCCTCGCCTACAACAAGGCAGCCGTGGCGATCGGCATCGCTCGCGGCGCCCTCGACGAGTTCGCGATCCTTGCCAACGCGAAGACCCCGATGCTCTCCAGCACTCCCCTTCGCGACCGACCGGTCGCCCAGTACCGGATGGGTGAGGGCGAGGCGACACTGCGAGCGGCCCGCGCCTTCCTGTTCGAAGCGATGGGTCAGGTCGAAGACGAGTTGTGGGCGGGTCGCGAGGCGCCATCTGCCGAGCGGACCCAGATCGCCCGACTCGCGTGTACTCACGCTGCGAACGCGTCGATGCACGTCGTCGACTCGGTCCACAACGCTGGTGGGACCTCGGCGATGCGGATGGACAATCCGCTCGAACGCAAGCTCCGCGACGCCCACGGCGCCGCCACCCACCGCTGGGTCGCCCATCCGCTCTACGCCGAGCTGGGCAAGATCTTCCTCGGCCACGACGCTCCGGCCGAGTTCGCCGGGACCGGTGGTCCGGCACCCGCTGCGGGTCGCTGACGGCGCCCACGACATGCCCG
>JBGSII010000128.1:0-2164 GCA_041742555.1 Ilumatobacteraceae bacterium | reverse complement strand
CGTCCTCGGCGACCGCCCAGCGCGCCGTCGCCCCGATGGCGCCGCCGAGCGCAATCGCAGCGGTCACCCGTGGAGCGAACGGACGATCAGCGAGCTGCACCTCACGTTCGTACCAAACGGTCGAAGGTCGACCCTGTCTTTTCGGGTCGGGTCCGGAAGGACAGGGCAGCGGTTCACACCGCGTTCTCACTCCGATCGACCAGACTGTCCGGCGTGACGGACACGACGGGTGCACGGATACTCGTGGCAGAGGACGACCGTGCCGTGCGCGAGTCGCTCGTTCGGGCGTTGCAGCTCGAGGGCTACACGGTCGCTGCAGCCAACAACGGCGCCGAGGCACTCGAGGCGATCCGCCAATCGGAACCCGACGTCCTGCTGCTCGACGTCTCCATGCCGATCGTCGACGGGTTGACGGTCTGCCGAGTGATCCGGTCGGAGGACAATCGGCTTCCCGTGCTGATGCTGACGGCGCGGACCGAGACCAGCGACCGGGTCGCGGGCCTGGACGCCGGCGCCGACGACTACCTGCCCAAGCCCTACGACCTGGACGAACTCCTCGCCCGGATCCGCGCCCTGCTGCGGCGCTCGGGGTACGACTCCGACGACGCCGAGCACCCAGAGGGCGAACTCGTCCTCGGCGACCTGCGACTCGACACGTCGGGTCGCCGGGCGTTCCGCGGCGAGCGCGAGATCCAGCTCTCCAAGACGGAGTTCGATCTCCTCGCGCTCCTGGTCGCGAACCGCGGCATCGTGCTCGACCACTCGACGATCTACGACCGGATCTGGCACTACGACTTCGGCCCGGACTCGAAGAACCTCGCGGTCTACATCGGCTACCTGCGTCGTAAGACCGAAGCGGAGGGCGAGTCGCGTGTCGTGCACACCGTGCGCGGCGTCGGCTACACCGCCCGGATCGACGGCTGATGGGACTTCGCTGGAAGATCGCGCTCGCGCTGGCGACCGTCGCATTGATCGCCACCGCCGCGGTCGGGATCATCAGCTACCGCACGACCAGTGCCCGCCTGCTCGACGAGGTCGACCGTTCGATCACCGAGGCCTCGCGCCAGATGGTTGGTCGCGCCGACGACGGGCGCTTCGGAATCCCCTCACGCGGATTGCTCGAGGTCTACTCGGTCCGCATTCTCGGTGCGGACGGATCCACGGTCGCCTCGTCGTTCGCGACTGAGGTCGAGGTCGCCGACGAGGCACTCGCGGTCGTCGACTACCCCGGGGTGGTCGACCGCGACACGATCGAGGTCGACGACGAGAACGTCCGGGTCCACACGATCGGCCTTCGCAATGGCGCCATCCAGGTCGCACGGTCGCTGGACGAGGTCGACAGCGTGCTCGACGACCTCCGCCAGCGCACGCTGGTGATCGTCGTGATCGTGTCCATCGCTGCAGCACTCATCGGGTGGCTGATCGCCGGCACCGTGGCTGCCCCGGTGAGTCGCCTCACCCGGGCGGCCGAGGAGGTCGGATCGTCGGGTCGTCTCGACGTCGAGGTCCCGGGAACCGGCAGCGACGAGGTCGGGCGACTCGGCGCAGCGTTTCGCAACATGCTCGGAGCGCTCGCGGTGTCACGAGCCGAGCAACAGCGCCTGGTGCAGGACGCGGGCCATGAGCTCCGCACGCCGCTGACCAGCCTGAAGACCAACCTGTCGGTGCTCCGACGACATCCCGAGATGTCGTCCGACATGCGCGACGGCGTGCTGGACGACCTCGACAGCGAAGTGACCGAGCTCACCGATCTCGTCAACGAGCTCGTCGCAGTCGCGTCCGGCGAGCTGGAGGCGCAGCCGAACGAACGGATCGATCTGCCCGGCTTGGCCGCCGACGTGGCGGAGCGAGTCGGACGCCGACGATCTCGCGACGTGATCGTCGAGACCCGAAGCCGAGCTTCGGTCGACGCGCCGCGATCGGCGCTCGAGCGCGCCGTCACGAATCTCGTCGACAACGCATGCAAGTTCGACACGACCGGCGGTCGGATCGACGTCGTCGTCGACGGCGGTTCCTTGACAGTGCTCGATCGGGGTCCCGGCATCGAGGCCGGCGAGGAGGAACGAATCTTCGATCGTTTCCACCGATCGGCGGCGGCGCGTTCGATGCCCGGCTCCGGGCTCGGGCTGTCGATCGTGCGCGAGGTCGTCGAGCGCGCCGGCGG
>JBGSII010000127.1:0-2600 GCA_041742555.1 Ilumatobacteraceae bacterium | reverse complement strand
TGCGGAGGAACCCTTCGTAGATCGTGCCGAGGCTCTCGCCCGTGGCTTCGGCGAGGTTGCCGAGATTCGCACCGGCGCAGAACGCCGGCGGCGTGCCGGTGACCACCAGCGCGCCCACGGTGTCGTCGGCTTCGAACGCGTCCATCGCCTCGAGAATCTGTGCCACCATCGGCGCGGTCAGCGTGTTGCGCTCGTCGGGGTTGTTCAGTGTGAGCGTCGCGACGCCGTCGGACACGTCGGTGAGCACGAGTGGTTCAGCCATGAGCGCCAGTGTTGCACGAGGCGCCAGAGGGCACCGCGGTCGACGCGGGTTAGCCTTCGCGACACCCATGCTCGACCACGTCTTCACCGATGCCATCAGCGCACTGCGCGACGCGTTCGAAGCGGCGTTCCTCGAACGCCAAGCGTTCGAGGAACACTTCCAGAGCGACGTGCTGCTCGGCGACCTGACGTGGGAGACGAGTTACGGCCTGCCGGGTGAAGGCGAACCGCCGCGCGTGGTGGCCCACATCACCTTCGACTGGCCGGCGTGGAGCCAGGCGGCGTACCGCCAGTGGTACGTGGAAGAGGAACTCGAGAAGCGGCCGGCGATCGAGATGGAGATCGTCTTGCGCATCCAGCGTCTCGCCGAGCCCGCGGACCCGTCCGTGCTGTACAAGACCGTGCCCGAGCAGAGCCCGCTCGTCGGCGACGATCGCCTCGAACGCGCCGGATTGACGTCGGAGACACTGCATCCCGACACCGACGTCGACCCGCTGGATCTCCGTACCGAGTACGCCGCCGAGATCACCTACGAGGGCCTGTACGAGCTCGCCGAGGAGACCGTCGCCGACGGCACGAGCACGCTGCTCGACGAACACTTCGGCGCGCTCGGCGGTTGGATCGCCGCCACGCTCGTCAAACTCGGCGACCTCCCGCTCGAGTTCCATCCTGCAGACGACCACGACTGACACGGCCGACCCGAAAGTTCGCGCGCGGACCGTCGCGCGCATGACGTGATGGCGCGCATCTTCGGAACGCGAGACAGCGTGGCAGGATGACCCGATGGCCGAGAGCGACGTGTTGTACGAAGTGTCCGAGCGGATCGCGACGATCACGATCAACCGTCCGGAGGCCCGCAACGCGCTGACGAGCGAGATGCTGGCACGGATCCCGCAGCGGATGCTCGACGCCGAGGACGACCACGACGTCGACGTGATCATCCTCACCGGCGCCGACCCGGCCTTCAGTGCCGGACTCGACCTCAAGGAGCTCGGCACCGACGGAAGCAACCTCGCGGGTGGGTCCGGCGC
This sequence comes from Ilumatobacteraceae bacterium, assembly GCA_041742555.1. GTDB lineage: Bacteria > Actinomycetota > Acidimicrobiia > Acidimicrobiales > Ilumatobacteraceae > Sva-07. The sequence goes on along the minus strand of JBGSII010000127.1, from coordinate 1,308 downwards.
CGATGGCAGCCGGAACCGCTTCGGCGTACGCGGTCCGTTCCCGGCCCTGACCAAGCCCCTGATCGGTGCCGTCAACGGCGTCGCGGTCACCGGAGGTCTCGAATACGCGCTCAACTGCGACTTCCTGGTGGCGAGCGAGCACGCCAAGTTCGGCGACACGCACTCACGCGTCGGCGTGATGCCGGGATGGGGCCTCACCGTGCTGCTCCCACAGGCGGTCGGCATCCGCCGAGCGCGGGAGATGAGCTTCACCGGCAACTTCATGCTCGCCGACGAAGCCCTCGCGTTCGGGCTCGTCAACCACGTCGTGTCCCACGCCGATCTGATCCCCTTCACCCGGCGGCTCGCGCTCGACATCATCGGCAACGATCAGCCCGGCGTCCGCCAGATCCGCGACACCTACGCGCAGATCGCCATCGACGACGACCATTGGGAGATCGAGGCACGAGACAGCCGCGCCTGGCGGCGCAACAGCTTCAGTCCAGAGGCCGTCGCGGCCCGCCGCGCCGCCATCCAAGCCCGCGGCCAACAGCAGTAGCGGTCAAACCGCTCGCAGCGAACCGGGGTCAGACCTCGGTCTGACCCCTGGCGTGCAGTGATCGCGTCAGGCAGCGCAAGCCGAAGGCAAACGATCGAAGGAGAATCGTTGCAGCAGGGGTCTGACCACTGCTGCAACGATCAGATCGAGGCGCCTTGGGCGCGGAGGGTGTCGCGGATGGCTTGGGCGATGTCGATGGCGAGGATCTCGGCGCCGGTCTGGTTGAGGTGGAATCCGTCGTCGGCGCGGACGTCCTTGCCCTCGCCGTCGCGGGGGTCGATCACGAATTCGGCCCAGCCGCCGTCACGACCGGAGAAGCGCTTCCAGGTGTCGATGAAGATCACGTCGGGGCGCTCGGCGGCGGCTGCCTTGGCCGCCTGGTCCTGGATCGCCATCCGGGCCGTGACGTCGGGGTTGTCGTCGTTCGGGATCCCGACCCAGATCAGCGTCCGGCCGCCCTCGGTCAACTGGTCCATCACGGCACCGACCCGCCGTTGGTATTCCTCGGACCACTCCGCCTCGTTGGCGACCGGGTCGCCGACGACGAACTCGCCACTGTCGACGGCGAGTCCCTGTGCGTCATTTCCACCGAACGTCGCCACGACGATGTCCGGGTTCACCTCGGGAAGTTGACGATCGATCTCGGCGGGCCAGTCGAAGAAGTCGGGTCGGGCGAGGCCTGACGACACCTTGTAGTCGAGCTGGGTCTCGACGACGCCGGTGCCGTCGAGCAGCGTCTGGAGGTACGGCCCGAACGTGCCGGCGTCGCT
>JBGSII010000126.1:0-6064 GCA_041742555.1 Ilumatobacteraceae bacterium | reverse complement strand
GACGACTGACGAGCTGCCCTGCCGTACCATCGCTGCGTGTCCGACCCCTCGCCCGTGCTTGCCGCCGGCCGCGTGCGCAGCGTGCTGTGCTGGCTGCTCGGCGGCGCGCTGATCGTTGCCGGGATCGGGCACCTCACCAGCCAGCGCGCCGAGTTCCAGGCGCAGGTGCCCGGCTGGTTCCCGGTCGACGAGGACCTCGTCGTGATCGTCTCGGGACTCGTGGAGATCGCGCTCGGCGTCGCCCTCGTCGCACTGCCCCGACACCGGGTGATCGTCGGCACGATCGTCGCAGCGTTCTTCGTCCTCGTCTTCCCGGGCAACGTCGCCCAGTGGAGCGAGGGCGTCGACGCGTTCGGTCTCGACACCGACGCCAAGCGGTTTGCCCGCCTGTTCTTCCAGCCCGTCCTCGTGATCTGGGCCCTCGGAGCAACTGGCGCTTGGGAGGCGATTCGCGCCGGCACCTGGCCGGCGACCCCATGACCCTCGGGTTCACCGAACTCGTCGAGCGGGTCACCCGGGATTCGCGCGATCGAAAGCGTTTCGTGTTCGGCCTCGCCGGACCGCCGGGATGCGGCAAGTCGACCCTGGCCGCCCGCCTCGCACACGCAGTCGGCGGGGTGGTGGTCCCGATGGACGGCTTCCATCTCGACAACGCCGAACTCGACCGGCTCGGCCTCAGAGGCGTCAAGGGTGCTCCCGAGACGTTCGACGCCGATGGCTTCGTGCGGCTCGTCGAGCGGCTACGTCACGCCGACGGTCCGGTGGCGGCCCCCTCCTTCGATCGGATCGCCGACCGCACCGTCGAGGCGGCGATCGTCGTGGCCCCGGGTGACCGGATCGTCATCGTCGAGGGCAACTACCTGCTCCTCGAAGCGGCGCCCTGGGGAGACCTCCGGGAGCTGTTCGACCTCACCGGCTACCTCGACGTCGATCCGAACACCAGGATGGCCCGACTCGTCGCCCGCCACGTCCGCCACGGCCGATCACCCGACGAAGCCCGCGAGTTCGTCCTGCGCTCCGACGAGACGAACGCCGCGATCATCGCCCGCACCCGGCCACGCGCCGACCTGCTGATCGAGCCGTCGCGCCGCTGAGCGCTCACTCGCCGGCGACGACGGTGAGCTCGACCGAACACACCGAACCTTCGACAAGTCCCTCGGCGGCGCGCACCTGCTTCTTCACCGGGAGCAGGTAGGTCCCGCGCTTGGTGTCGGGGAAGACCGAGGTCCGCCACGTCGTCGACCCGATTGCGACCTCGACTCGCAGCGAACCGAAGCCCCCTTCCAGATGCCCGAAGCGCTTGTCGACGTCGTCGGCGATCTCGTCGGGAAGGCTCACGAAGAACCATGCGGCGGTGCCCCGGTGTTCCCACAACTCCGCGTCGAACCGATAGGGATCCGAATCCACCAGCATGACCGTAGCCCTGGGGTGGGAGAGGCCTCGACGAATCCTGCTTGCGCGTGCTGCGCCGAGCGCGACACGCTGCGGCCGATGCCCGAGAACCGTTTCGTCGACGACGTCGCCCGCACCTATGACCGAACGATCGCTCACATGTTCGCGCCGGATGTGCTCGACCCCGCCGTCGACTGCCTGGAGTCGCTGGCCGAGGGCGGACGGGTGCTCGAGTTCGCCATCGGCACGGGTCGCGTCGCGCTGGCGCTCGCTCGTCGAGGTGTCGACGTGTCCGGCGTCGAGCTGTCGGCCGACATGCTCGCGGAACTCCGACGGGCCTCCGGCGCTGGCGACATCCACGTGGTCGAAGGCGACATGGCCACCACTCGTGTCGACGGCGAGTTCTCGCTCGTGTACCTCGTGTTCAACACGATCACGAACCTGACGACCCAGGACGAACAGGTCGCCTGCTTCGAGAACGCTGCCCGTCACCTCGTGCCCGGCGGCCGCTTCGTGATCGAGAACGGCGTGCCCGCCCTGCGCCGTCTCCCGCCCGGAGCCGTCGGCGTACCGTTCGCCGTCACGGACGACTACCTCGGTGTCGACGACTTCGTCGACCGCACCCACCTCCAGCTCTCCCGGTCCCGCCACCTCCACCGCGCCGCCGACGGCACGTTCCGCGAGTTCACCGCACCGTTCCGGTACGTGTGGCCCTCCGAACTCGATCTGATGGCGCGCATCGCCGGGCTCACGCTCGAGCACCGCTGGGCGGGGTGGGACCGCGCCCCGTTCACCGGCGACAGCGCCGCTCACGTGAGCGTCTGGCGTCGGACGGCCTGAGCACGCTCCCGCGACGACCAGGTCGTAGCACCATCGTCCACTGGTGACGTGCCTGCCCGAGCTGGCTTCATGGTGGGACCCCCTACAACGAGGAGTTCCCCATGAAACGACATCTCATCTGGATCATCACCGGCTGCGCCACGCTGACCCTCGCCGTTCCGGCGTTCGCAGCGTCCCGCGACGCCGCAACGCCCGACGACAACGGAGTGCCCGGCGAGGTGCGTGGCAACTGCGACGAAGCCGAGCACGCCACCGACCCCGAGTGCATCTCGGTCGCCGTGACGATCCCGGCGACGACCCCGACCAGCACCCCGAACACGACGGCACCGACCGTGACGACCCCTGCGAGCACGCCGTCGACCAGCGCGCCGTCGAACAGCGTCCCGTCGGCCAGCGTCCCGTCGGCCAGCGTCCCGTCGAACAGCGTTCCCGGTGACATCAGCGGACCGTGCGACGAGGCCGAACATGTCGGCGACCCCCGGTGCACCGGCGCTGGCGTCGACTCCGACGACGACGACCGCTCCGGCCACGGCAGGGGCGGCGACGACGACGACCGGTACGACGATCACGACGATGACGACGACCGCTCCGGCCACGGCAGGGGCGGCGACGACGACCGGTCCGACGATCACGACGATGACGATGACGATCACGACGATGACGATGACGACGATGACGACGATGACGACGATGACGATGACGACGACTGACTCCACGGCGTGAGCGCCACGACGCTGCCCCCCGGTGCACCCGGTCCATCACCGGGTGCACCGTCGCGTGAGCGCGAGGCTGTGGCGGTGCAGGACGAACGACCACTGGTGGAGCCGATCTCGGTCGGCAGGGTCGTCGCCCGCTTTGCCATCGCCGGGTTCGTCGCGCTCGTCCTCGTCATCGCCGTCACAGCCATGGCCAGCCGGCGCGTCGGCACCGAGCAGGCGATCGAGGAGGCCCGCCGGGTCGCCGACATCAGCAGCGTCGGTTTGATCGCACCGGTCCTCGACGACGACGTCGTCGCCATGGAACGAGACGCGCTCGACCGGCTCGATGCCGTCGTGCGCGACGACGTGCTTCGTGGATCGCTCGTGCGAGTCAAGATCTGGCGGGACGATGGCACGATCGTCTACTCCGATGAGCCGCGCCTGATCGGCGAGCAGTTCACCCTGGGCGACGACAAGGAAGTGGTGCTCGCCGGCGGCGAACAGGTCGCCGAGGTGAGCAACCTGTCCGGCCCCGAGAACCGCTACGAAACCGAGAGCAAGCTGCTCGAGGTCTACTCCCGTATCGAGACGTCGGCGGGCACGCCACTGTTGTTCGAGGCCTACTTCGACTACGGCGGCGTGACCGACGTCGGACGCAGCCTCTGGCTCCAGTTCGCACCGATCACCATCGGCGCGTTGATCCTCCTGGAGCTGGTCCAGATCCCCATTGCCTGGTCGATGGCGCGCCGCCTGCAGGCGAGCCAACAGGAGCGCGAGCGTCTGTTCCGACACGCCCTCGAGGCGTCGGACGCCGAACGGCGTCGCATCGCCAGCGATCTCCACGACGGTGTCGTGCAGGAACTGACCGGGGTGTCGCTGACGCTGGCTGCCCAAGGGCGCACCTCGATCGAGCCCGAGCAGGCCCTCGAAGCATCCGAGGCGATCCGCTCGAGCATCAAGTCGCTGCGTTCGCTGCTCGTCGAGATCTACCCGCCGAACCTCGCCGAGGAGGGCCTCGAGTCGGCGATCGGGGATCTGCTCAGCGGACTGCGCGTGCGCGGGATCGAGACGGCGCTCGAGGCGCCGAACGGCGACTCCGGCATCCCCAACGAGATCGCGACCCTCGTCTACCGCGTTGCGCAGGAAGCGCTCCGCAACGTGGTGTCCCATTCGGCGGCGCAGCACGTTCGCGTCGTGCTCGCCGTCGACGACGGCGAGGTGGGGCTCGTCGTCGACGACGACGGCCGTGGGTTCACCACCGACACACTCGACGATCGATTCACGGACGGGCACGTCGGCCTGCGGTCGCTCGCTGGTCTTGTCGCCCAACTCGACGGCACCCTCACGGTCTCGTCGCGGCCGGGCACCGGCACCCGCATCGCGACGACGATCCCGCTCGATGGGACAATGCTCCGATGAGCGAGCGCGACGGTTCCAGACCGATCCGGGTGGTGATCGTCGACGACCACGCCGTCGTGCGCTCCGGCCTCGAGCAGTTCCTGGCGATCGCCGACGACATCGACGTCGTGGCGACCGCCGCCAACGGCAACGAGGCGCTGGCGTGCGTCGAGCTCCACCGCCCCGACGTCGTGCTGATGGACCTGTCGATGCCCGAACTCGACGGGGTCGAGGCCACGCGACGCATCGCCGAGTCCTCTCCCGCAAGCCGAGTGCTCGTGTTGACGTCGTTCTCCGACCAGACGCGGATCATGGATGCCCTCGGCGCTGGAGCTGATGGGTACCTGCTCAAGCACAGCGACCCCGACGACATCGCCAAGGCGATCCGGGTGGTGCACGACGGGGGATCGCCACTCGATCCGAAGGCGGCACGCGCACTGCTCGAGTCGCGCCGCGCTCGCACCGCTGGCCCACAGCTCACCGAACGCGAACGCGAGGTCTTGGGATTGGTGCGCGACGGCCTCTCCAACAAACAGATCGCCCGCCGGTTGGGGATTGCCGAGCGCACGGTGAAGGCGCACCTGACGAGCGTCTTCCAGCGCCTCGGCGTGACCGACCGGACCCAGGCGGCGCTCTGGGCGAGCGAGCACCTCGATCCCGTCGACTGACGATCAGTCCTCGTCGTTGTCGTCGCGGTCGTCGTCTCGTCCAGACCCAGAGCTCGAACGTCCCGACGAGTCGGAGTCGTCGGGCTCGTCGGGCTCGTCGTCTCCACCCTTGCCACCACGGTCGTCGTCCTCACCCGTCGACGCCGATGTCGAAGGAACGGGTGAGGTCGTCGTGGCCGTGTTCGGCGCCGTGGTTGCGGTGGCCGGAACGGGGTTCAGCCACACCGACGACGGCCTCGCCGAGCCCATCGACGGGAAGAGGTTGTCGCCGATCGCGTTGGCCACGCCCACGATCCCGAGGGTCGCCAGCAGCGCGATGGCGCCGCCGACGATCAACCCTCTCCAGCCGGAGGTCCACCTCGGTGTCGAGGGCGTCGCGGCTCGGCCGTCGAGCGCTCCCGACGACGAGAGCACGGGCGTCAGTTCGACGCCCTCCATCTCATGGCCGTGCTGCAGCCAGTCGTCGCTCACAGCTCCAGTCTGGCCGGTCCGTCTCGAAACCGCATCGGACAATGGTCGTAGTACCTCGGGTCGTCGTCGGGCCCGGTCGTCATGGAAGATGGAGCGTCCCATCTCCCGTCAACAGAGGTTCGTGCACCATGTCGATCGCCATCACCGAGGACCATCGCTCGCTCGCCGAGACCGTGCGCAGTTTCGCGGACAAGCGCAACCTGCGCGGCGCCGCCCGCGAACGGCTCGAATCGACCGGTGAGATCCTGCCCGAGTTCTGGTCCGAGTTCGCCGAGCTCGGTTGGCTCGGCCTGCATCTGCCCGAGGACGTCGGTGGATCCGGCTACGGCATCGACGAGTTGGTCATCGTGGTCGAGGAGCTGGCGCGCGCGGTCGCTCCCGGACCGTTCGTGCCGACCGTCATCGCCAGCGCCGTGATCGCCGCAGCGGGCGAGGACGATCTGCGGTCTCGGGTCCTGCCCGGACTCGCCGACGGCTCCACCGTCGGTACGGTCGCGCTCGGAGGGTCCGTGACCGTGTCGGCTGGGGCCGCATCTGGCGACGCCGGGGTCGTACTCGGCGCCGGGCTCGCGTCGCTGATCCTCGTGCCCGTCGGCG
>JBGSII010000125.1:0-4343 GCA_041742555.1 Ilumatobacteraceae bacterium | reverse complement strand
GCTCGGGCGCACGACGTCGACGGCATCGAGCGACCTCCCGTCGGGCGCGACGAGGATCAGTGCGGCAACGAGCGCAGTGGCCACCGAGATGCCCGTCCACCCGCCGACGAGGAAGCCGGCGCGCAACGAGGATCCGCGGATCGGGCGCTCGATCATTCGAACGCTGAGTTCTGCCAAGACGAGGGTGAGCGCCACCTGCAGCGTGGCGAGCGCCGGACGCGGGAGGTCCAGACCCATCGGCGCGCCGACGAAGACGATCACGGGCCAGTGCCAGAGATAGATCGCGTACGAGCGCGTGCCGATCCAGACCAGGGGCCGAGCACCCAACCACCTCATCGGCCCATCGGTGTCCGCGACGGCCCAGACCATCACGGCGCACAGCAGCGAGACCGCGACGAACCCGCCGCGGTAGAGCCAGGGGGACTCGTCCGCCGTCGTGGCCGCGACGACCATGAACGCGAAGAAGGCCACGAGGACGGTCGCGGAGCGTGCTCGAGTGCGCCGGGCCGCAGTCGGGAGCCGGTGCCGAGACAACAACCAGGCGAGTCCCGCGCCGACGAGCAGCTGCTGGGCACGCGTGTCCGTTCCGAAGTACACCCGCGTCGGATCGGCCGGGTCGTAGAGCGCAGCCATCAGCGCAGCCGACGCGGCGATGCCGCACACGATCGCGACCAGCGGGACGAAACGTCCCCATCGGAACCGTCGCGCGATCACGACCAGACCGAGCACGACGACGGGCCACAGGAGGTACCACTGTTCTTCGACAGCGAGCGACCAGGTGTGGCGCAGCGGGCTCGGACCGAGCAGCGACTCGAAGTAGCTCTGTTCGTCGAGGACGAATCGCCAATTGGCCACGTAGCCGACCGCCGCTGCGGCATCCCAGCGGATCGACGACCACTGTTCGGGAAGTGCGTACAGCCGCGTCGCGGCCACCGTCGCCGCCGTCATGACGACCAGCGGTGGCACGAGACGACGAAAGCGTCTCGTCCAGAACTGCCCCAGTGCGATGCGGCTGCTGCTGTCGTGCTCCTTGATGAGCAACGTCGTGATCAGGAACCCCGAGATCACGAAGAACAGATCGACGCCGAGAAACCCCCCACGTGCCCACCCGATGTCGAGGTGGTAGGCGACGACGAGCGTCACCGCCACCGCCCGGAGCCCATCGAGCGCCGGGAGATAGGCGATTCGTTGGGCCGCGACGGATCGGCCCGGCGAACCGGCGGCGGAACGCGTTCCGGGTGCGTCGATGATCGACGGGGCGGAGGTCATGTCGGCGGTGACGGGTCGGCGTCGGCGGCGAACACCGCTCCGACGGTCAGCGACAGCACTGCGAAGATCGTGAGGCCGTTGAGATGGTCGAACTCGAGGGTCCAACCGGCATCGGGATACGGCCGACGAGACCGCTCGATCAGCAGCACGCTGATCATCACGACGAGCGAGGCCCCGAGTCCGACGAGCTCCAGGGGTCGGTCGGCCAGCCATCGACGCGGTCGGTGCGCGGACCACACCGCAAGTGCCGCAGGGGCGATCGCAATGATTCCCCAGATCGGGGCGATCAACGCCGCCGACGCCAGTATCAGGGCGAGCGCGGCCGGAACGCCTCGCGCCGAGCCGCGATTCGAGAGGCGAAGCGCGGGTGGAGCGAGGACGGGGAAGGGACTGCGTCGCGAAAGCGCCATCACCAGCACGAGCATCGCCGAGGAGAGTACGCCGATGACGAGGCCCCAGGCCACGGGAGCCTGCGCAGTCCAGCGCAGCTCGACGGTCACAGCACGTTCGCTGGGGGGCAGCTGCCACCCGTTGAACCCGCCGTCCACGAGCTGGGGTTCACCGAGATCGCGGCCGTCGATCGAGGCCTGCCATGCGTCGTTGTAGCCCTCGCCCAGGATCAGCCAGCAACCGTCTGGGCAGGCGTCGACGGTCACCGTCCGCGATCGGGTCTCCTGGCGGTCGACGGTGGCCCCGATCGGTTGCGGTGCGGTGCCGTTCGGTGCGACCGTCGGGTCACCGAGCACGACCCGGTCGACCGTGAGCGCCGACAGCGCGGTCGACGCATCGTCAGACCAGACGACCCTGTGGTCGCCGGGGTCGAGGGCGATCGGGCCGTTGCACGCTCGCGCCGAGACCGCCTCGCCTGCGAGTAGTGCTCCGGCCCGGACCGAGAACGACACCGACACCGGTTCATCGTCGATGCTCAGCAGGCCGTCCACGCACTCTGCGCTGATGACGGCGCTCGCGTCGAGCTCCGATGGCACGATTCCTGGCGACGACAGCTCGGCGATCGCCGCCGGCAAGGTCACGATGTCGCCGTAGCGTCGGTCGATCGTCGTGCGGGCGTCGACCCCTGCGATCGTGAGCGAGATGGGTCCGGCGGCGAGCTGCGTCGGCACCGTGACCGTGCTGCGCCCGAACGCGTCGGGCGGTGGCACGGGTACCTCGGACGCCGTGGAGCCGTCATCGAGCCGGATCATCGTGATCGGTGAGAACTGTCCGCTCGGTTGCACGAGGTCGATGGTCTGCAGTGGCTCGAGGGTGTCGAACGAGAGCGTGGCGCCGATCGCGCCGTCGAACGGGGTGACCCACGACGTGTCCGGGTCGCCGTCGACGGCAGATGCGCCGCGGGCCTCGACCGACCCGGTGAGCCGACGGTCCGCCGAGGCGGCGGTCGTGACACCGGCCTCGGACAGCAGGGCAGCGATCGCGTCGTCGTCGGCGTTGCGGTCGAGCCTGAGGGTGAGTTCGGTGTCGAAGTGTCGGGGGGTGGCGAGCGAGAACGAGCGCACGAGTCTCGGCTCCGGATCCGAGCGCCACGGGTTGCTCGGATCTGTCCGGAGCCGGGTCAGTACGATCGTCAGTGCGGTGTCCGCCGGAACATCCAGCGCGTCGACCGGCACCCGGATGACCTCCGTCGTCGCCCCCCGTCCGAGGTCGACCTCGGTGAAGCCGACCCCGGCGCGGGACGCGGCCACCGCGGGATCCCCCTGCGAGACGCGCTCGATCTCGATCTCGATCGTGCTCATCGACGAGAACGCTGGGTTCTCGATCTCCTGGCCCTCGGCCGAAAACGACTCGGGACCGAGCTCGACGTCGATGGTCTCTCCGTCGTCGACCGTGACCTGGACGGCGGTGATCGTACGTCCCCCCGGCGCTGGCGGGATCTGATGGAGGGTGATGGTGGGCGATCCGGGCTCGGCGACCTGCAGTCGAATCCGTTCGCCTTGCGGTGTCCCATGATCGCCGACGCTCCACGCCGTCTCCCGGTCGCCGTCGATCGCCATGACCGCGCGGTCCTCGGGTCGATAGGCGAATGGCTCGCCGTATGACGACGCCCGTGCCTGGACGGGCCCGAGCTGCGCCGCAACCGTTTGAACTGCCGGGTCGTCGGTCTCGAAGACGTCGAGTCGCTGGTCGGCGGCGGTCGGCTCGAGGACGTCGACTGCCGGACCGCCGGGCTCCGTGTGGCCGTGAACATCCTGCGATCCACGCCAGTGGTGGGCCCGGTCGCGGTTCGAGTCGGTCACGATCACGAGTCGGGCGTCGGCGATCGCTGTGCGCAGCTCGTCGGACGTCAACGAGGCGCTGTAGCGGATGGCCTCGGAGCCATCGATGAGTCCGGCGGCGGCAGCGTCGACGATGCCGTCTCCCGAGCCGGACACCACGACCGAATCCGACTTGGCCCGGATCACGGGCTGCGAGTCGTCGACCTCGAGGAGCGTGAGCGGGCTGATGGGCTGACCGATGCGATCGTCGAGCAACGAGATCGGGTCGACCATCGCGACGTCCGGGCGGTTGACGACGGGAGTGCCCAGCCGTTGCACGTTCGCGAGTCCCGGGACATCGGGGCTCGTCAGGAGAGCGTCGACGAGTTCGGGGCGGGCCGTGCGATACCGCTCGAACGCCATGTCGTTGGTGAGCAGCACAGAGTCGGCGCCGAGCAGTCGTGCGATCGGAGCCAACGCTGCGGGCTCGATGATGCCCTCCTGGAGTCGATCATCGAGCGCGAAGGCGAGATCCATCGCTGCTGCGGAGCCGAGAGGCAGCAGATCGCGCGTGACCAACGGCGTCGAACCGAGCCCGACGAATGGCTGGTCGGTGGTGTGTCCCCAACGAAAGCTGCCGAACTCTGCGCCCGGCAACTGCAGCACACGCGAGCCGCCTGCCCGTTCGTCGATCCGAGCGGCCGCCTCGAGCCAGTATGCGGGCGGATCCTGATCGCGGTCGATCGCTACGTCCACGAACCCGCGCTCGCGGACGATCGGCAGATTGACCAACGCCAGCAGACCGACGGCGACCGCGGCCAGGCGTCTCGGAGTGACGACGCGCGCAGTGATCGGTCGCGCAGG
>JBGSII010000124.1:0-6056 GCA_041742555.1 Ilumatobacteraceae bacterium | reverse complement strand
CGCGCTTGGCCTGGTACGACACGTCGGCGATGGCGAGCGCTCCGGTGGCGACGAGCGCCGCCGCAACCCCCGCCGTCGTGCCGTCGATCGCGGTGGGGAACACGTTGTTCGTGCCGGTCGAGATGGCGATCAGCGGTGCATCGGGCCATCCCGTTGCCACGTCGCGACACGTCCCGTCACCCCCGAGCGCGACGATCGCGCCGGCATCCTCCTTCCACATCGATCGGGCCGCAGCGATGGTGTCGAGGTGCGATCCGGTCAAGGGGCTCTCGACGAACTCGATCGGACCGTCGATGCCCTCGACGGCACGTTCGGCGAGGCGATGGGTGTCGGAGCTGAGCAGCACCCGTTGGGCGCCCTGCTCGAGCGCTCCGACGACCACCCGGCGGACGATGCCGATCTTGACCGCGTCGGAGGTCTGACCGGCTGCGGACACGAGCCGACGGATGTCCTTGCCGGCATGAGGGTTGATGATGACGCCGACCGTCGACACGTCAGCGTGCGCCATCTGTCAGATCCCGGGACGGGCGACCGCGGCGCGGATGCCGGCCACGATGTCGTCGACCGAGGGGAGGTAGTGCGCTTCGAGTACCGGGGAGAACGGCACCGGTGAGAACGGCGCGGCGATGCGGCCGACCGGGGCGTCGAGATAGTCGAAGGCCTCTTCCTGGATCTGGGCTGCCACCTCGGCGCCGAGGCCCCCGAAGCGGACCGCCTCGTGGACGACGACGGCACGGTTGGTCTTCTTGACCGACTCGAGGATCGTCGCGGAGTCGAGCGGCTGCAGCGTGCGAGGATCGATCACCTCGACGTCGATGCCGTCCGCGGCGAGCCGCTCGGCAGCGTCGAGCGCCTCGTTGACCATCCGGCCCCAGCCGACGACCGTGACGTCCTTGCCCTCACGCAGGATGTTGGCCTTGCCGAGCGGGATCGCATACGGCTCCTCCGGGACCTCACCCTGCATGCCGAGCAGCCGCTTGTGCTTGATCATGATCGTGGGGTTGTTCTCGCGGATGCAGGCCGTCATCAGGCCCTTCATGTCGTACGGGTTCGACGGATGCACGACCTTGAGACCGGGGATGTGGCAGATCAGCGCCTCGAGTGACTGGCTGTGCTGCGCCGCGGCGGAGAGCCCGCCGCCGCCACCCGTGGTGATCGTCAACGGGATCGTGGCGGCGCCACCGAACATGTACTTCAGCTTGGCTGCCTGGTTGACGATCTGGTCGAACGCCACGCAGATGAAGTCCATGAACATGATGTCGACGATCGGACGGAGCCCGGTGACGGCGGATCCGACGCCGAGTCCGATGATCGCCTGCTCGCTGATCGGTGTGTCGACCACCCGGCGTTTGCCGAACTCGGCCTGCAGCCCGGCGTACGACTGGAACACGCCGCCGAACGCGCCGATGTCCTCACCGGCGCAGAACACGTTGTCGTCGGCAGCCATCTCTTGGCGGACGGCCTCGTTGAAGGCCTGGACGTAGCTGAGTTTGCGGGTCATGCCCGGGCTCCTTCCAAGGGCGCCATCTCGGTGTACACGTCGGCGAGCACCATGCTCGGATCGGGCAGGGGGCTGGCCTCGGCGAATTCGATCGCTGCCGCGATGTCGTCGCGAAGCTCGGCCCAGATACCGTCGAAGTCGTCGCGTGTGGCGGTGCCGGACTCGATCAGTCGATCTTCGAACGTGAAGATCGGGTCGCGTTGCTTCCACTCGGCGACCTCGTCGTCGGTGCGGTACTTCAGACCAAGGTTCTGGATCCCGTGGTGGTTGTAGAAGCGGTACGTCTTGGCTTCGATCAGCGACGGACCTTCACCTCGGCGGGCCCGAGCAGCCGCTTCGGCAGCGGCCTCGTGCACGGCGACGACGTCCATTCCGTCGACGATCACACCGGGCATGCCGTACCCGGCGGCACGGTCGACGATGTCGGTGATCGCCATGGTGTCCTTGCGAGCGGTGAACTCGCCGTACTCGTTGTTCTCGCAGATGAACAGCACGGGCAGCTTCAGCGCGCAGGCCATGTTGGCGGCCTCGTGGAAGGCTCCGATGTTCGTGGAACCGTCTCCGAAGAACGCCGCGGCGACATTGCCGTTGTCGGAGTACTTGTTCGCGAAGCCGGCCCCGACGGCGATCGGGACGCCGGCGCCGACGATCCCGTTGGCGCCGAGCATGCCCACGTCGAGGTTGGAGATGTGCATCGATCCGCCGCGACCCTTGCAGTAGCCGGTCGCCTTGCCCATCAGTTCGGCCATCATCTCGTTGAACTGGCCCCCCTTGGCGACGAGGTGGCCATGCCCACGATGGGTCGAGGTGATCTGGTCGTCGTCGGTCAAGGTCGTGCACACGCCGGCGGCGACGGCCTCCTGGCCGACGTAGAGGTGCAGGAATCCCGGCAGCTTGGCCGCTTCGGCCAGTTGGCCGGCCGCCTCTTCGAAGAGTCGGATACGCACCATGCGGCGGTGCATGTCCATCAGCAGCTCGGTCGAGAGTTCCATCGATGTCCTTGTCGTGTCGGTTGGTTCGTCGGTTCGATCAGGGCGGGCTCAGCGGCTGAGGATCGTGACGCCGCTAATGCCCGGCGCGCCGTACACGTGGGTGTAGGCGACCTTCGGCTCGTTGGGCACCTGGCGCTCGCCGGCGTCACCGCGCAACTGCAGCACGTTCTCGTACACCTGGCGGAGCCCGGAGGCGCCGATCGGCTCGCCGTTGGCGAGACAGCCGCCGTCGGTGTTCACCGGGAGGCGACCGTTGATCTCGGTCTCGCCGTTGGCGAGCATGTGCTCCTGCTCGCCGTGCTCGCAGAAGCCGTTCTCGGCCATGTGCATGATCTCGGCGCCCGCTTCGGTGTCCTGCAGCTGCGCGACGTCGACGTCCTCGGGGCCGATGCCGGCCATCTCGAACGCCGCCTTCGACGCAGCCGTGGTCGGGCCTGGATCGTGCTCGATCGAGATCGACGGCGCGAGCACTTCGAACGAGCCGAACTTGCGGGTCCGCACTGCGGCGGCCTGCAGGTAGATCGGGCGGTCGGTGTATTCCTTGGCCTTGTCGGCACGACACAGCACCATGGCCACGCCACCTTCGCCCGGCGAGCAGAACATGTACTGCGTGAGGGGGTACGACAGCATCAGCGAGTCGAGCACCTCCTGCTCGCTCAGCGGCTTGCGCCGCCACGCCATCGGATTGATCGAGCCGTTGCGGAATGCCTTCGAGGCGACCCGCGCGAGGCTCTGCTGGGTGATGCCGTAGTCGTGCATGTAGCGGGTGATCTTCATGCCGAAGAACTGCGTGGTGAGCGCCAGGCCGGAGCCTCCGTACCAGTCCTTGCCGCGTGGTCCACGGATGCGGAACGCACCGGGCTCGTGCTTGTCGAAGCCGACGGCGACGCCGACGTCAGCGGCGCCCGACTCGATCGTGTTGATCGCCTGGGCGAGTGCCGTGCCGCCGGTGGCGCAGCCGTTGAGCACGTTCGTGAACGGCAGCCCGGTGAGACCGATACGGCTCACCATCGTGTCGGCGGCGCCGCCGTCCATCGAGCCGCCCACGGCGAACTGCATGTCGGACCACTGCTTGGCGCAGTCGGCGAGGGCACGCCGGATGGCGATCACGCCCTGGTCCATGCCCGAGACGCCGTCGGTGCGGCCGAACTCGTGCATGCCGATTCCGACGATTGCGACGTTGCTCATGACGATGCTCCTTCGGATGCGGAGGGCTGTTTGGGGGCGAATGCGTAGGTGACGACCTGGTTGCCGTCCTCGTCGATGCAGAGCGGATCGATCACGAGTTCCATCTCCATGCCGATGATCAGCTTGTCGGGGTCGGACTCGGTGAGGCGGGCCTCGACGCGGAGCTGGCCGGGCAGTTCGACGTAGCCCACGCCGTAGGGCACGAACTCGTCGCCGGTCGGGCCGAGGTACGGCGGCGACTTCGGTGGGAAGGCCTGCACCGTCCAGGTCCACAACGTGCCGGTCGTCGACAGTTCGACGTCTTCTTGCTCGTTGAACATGCATTTGGGGCAGCCGCTCTGGCGCGGGAACATGTGGTTGTCACAGTTCGTGCACCGGCTGCCGAGCAGCTTGGGCTTGCCGTTGTCGATCGTGAAGATGCCATCGGCGACGGCGACCGTCGTGCTCATGTGTCCCCTTGTCACAGAATTCCAGCGTCGCAGCATTTCAGCGCTAACTGAATGATCGTTAAGGAACCCGAAGCTAGCAGTCGGGGCGGAGTGATCTCGCAGCGAGCGAGGCCGCTGGGACGCGCCGATCACGACCGATCGGAGCTGAACCAGCCGTCGATCAGTGCATCGACCTGGCGTTCCACGTCGCGCTGTCCCACGCCCAGAGAGTTCACCTCATCGGTGTGCGACAGCCCGAGCAACAGCAGGTAGTACATCTTGACCTGGCTCGGCGACAGCCCGGCCTGGCGTTCGAGGCGTTCGGCATTCTCGCGCTGCCAGTCACCGAGCAGCTCGGCGACTTCCGGCTGGCGAATCGCCGCGCAGTGGAGTTCGGCGACGAGGATCCGCGTCGATGCGAAGTCGGGTTGTAGCCAGTAACGAGCGATCTCACGGATGCCGGCCTCACCCGGCAGGCGGTTCATCGTGATGGCTTGCAGCTCGTGTTTGATCGCCTCGACGAGTAACGCCGCCTTGCCGCTGAAGTGGCTGTACACCGCAGGCGTGGACACGTCGGCGCGCCGGGCGATGTCGGCGAGTGTGGCACCGTCGTATCCGAACTCGACGCACGCTTCGACCGCAGCTCGCAGCAGACGGTCACGCGTGGGCGTGCCGTGCTCGTCGACTTTCGGTGGGCGACCGATCCGGCCGGCTGGCGCGTCGGTGTCGCTCATTCCTGCAACCCTGTCAGGCCGTGGCGCCGCGTGCCCAACGCAATGACCGACGGAGCAACTCGGCGTAGGCCGGCTGCTCCCACGAGCCTCGTTCGATCTGCGGGTAGTACTCGACGACTGGAACCATGTCGTAGTGGCCTCGACAGTGCCCGAGCGTGTTGTAGAGCACGGCTCCCTCGCCGAGTGCGCGCAGATACATCACGAGGTGCTCGCCGGAGCCTGTGGTCCAGTCGGACTCGACGAATCCGCGAGCAGTGCCCGACCACGTGGTGTGCAGCAGCGGCACGAGCGCGTCGCGGTCGGCGTGCTCGGAGAGGTACAGCTCGTCGTCGGTCTCGAACGGTTCGATCCCGTCGACGAGCCAGTGGTCATCGGTCGACAGCTCGACGAGGTACGGCATGATCGGCGGGTGCGCCACGAACTGTGACCCGAGTGTGTCGGCCCACAGCGGAAAGACGCGCGGGGAATCCACGCCGTTGGGAGTGCCGACATCGAGCGCCGAGTTCGTGCCATGCAGTGCGACCCATCGGCCGCCGGCGATCACCCAGTCGCGGATCGTCTGTTGGGCTTCGACGCTGGGGCGCAGGTTGCACGTGTAGCTGACGAGGATCGACCCGCCGGTGATGCCGGCGGCGTCTTCGTAGTCGGGCTGCACTCGAACACGGAACTCGTCGTGCTCGCCGAGCAGCTTGAGCAGCTCGAGGCGTGCGAAGTCCACATCGTGGTACATCCCGCCCGCCACGAGCGTGACGTCGATCCGAGTTCCGGCGCTCATGCTCAGTAGTCGACGCGCTTGAGGAAGCCGCCGTCGACGGTGACGTTGACACCGTTGACGTGCTTGGCCCGGCTGCTGGAGAGGAAGGCAACCACGTCGGCGACGTCCTGCGCTGTTCCCAACTCTCCGCCCGGGTGGTTCTTGGCGGTCGCCTCGTAGAAGGCAGCCATGTTGTCCTTGATCATGTTCCAGTCGCCGCCCTCGATGAAGATGGGGCCGGGCGACACGACGTTGCAACGGATGCCTTTCGCTCCGAGTACCTGCGCCTGGCCGAGCGTCCAGTTGGTGACGGCGGCCTTGAAGGCGCTGTAGCTGCCCGATCCGGAGGCGAAGTGTTCGGTGACGGCGGTGGTGCCGATGCTGATCACGGAGCCGCCGCCGTCGGCCAACGCCTCCGATGCAGCGCCGACGCCGAGCACGAGCGACATCAGGTCGATG
>JBGSII010000123.1:0-2505 GCA_041742555.1 Ilumatobacteraceae bacterium | reverse complement strand
GTGGCACCGCCGAGGGAGTGGCCGACCACGATGCAGGGCGAGCCAGCCGCCTGCTCGATCGCGGCGACCGCGTCGCTCAGGTACCCCTCCGGTGCGTACTCGCCGGGAGTGCGATCCGAGGCGCCGTGGCCACGGAAGTCGAGCCGCAGCACCCGGAACCGCTCGGTGAGGGTCGGCACGATCCAGTCCCACGTCCCCCCGAAGGACGTGATGCCGTGGAGCAACAGGATCGGCGGCGCGGTTGGGTCACCGTCATCCGCGACGTGGAGTTCGACGGAGCCGTTGTGGACGTACATGTCGACGACCGTAGATCGGGGCCACTGCCAGCGGGCGAGCCGAACGCACGACGGTGGGCTGCAGCCGTCTCGGTAGGGTTGGCCGTTCTCAGGAAGACGTCTCGACATGGCCAAGGGCAAGAAGACCAAGAAGGACAAGGGCACCGGCGACGGCACCCAGCTCATCGCCTCCTACAAGCGCGCCTACCGCGACTACGAGATCCTCGACACCTACGAAGCCGGCGTGGTGTTGACCGGCAGCGAGGTCAAGAGCCTGCGCGAGGGCAATGCCCAGATCGCCGAGGGGTACGCCCGGGTGCAACGCGGAGAGATGTGGCTCGACGGCATCCACATCCCGCCCTACACCAATGCAATCGGCTTCGGCGCGCACGACCCCGACCGCCAGCGCAAGCTGCTGCTCAACCGAGCCGAGATCGACAAGCTCGACCAGCGCGTCGCCCAGGGCAGCCTCACGATCGTGCCGCTGCGCCTGTACTGGAAGGACGGCCGCGCCAAGATCGAGATCGGTCTCGCGAAAGGTCGAACGAAGGGCGACAAGCGCCAACATATGGCCGAGCGCGACGCCGACCGCGAGATCCAGACCGAGTTCAACCGGGCCAACAAGTACGGCGACGCCCACCGCTGACCCGGAGTATCACGGTGTCAGCTTGCGATCTCGGTGGCGTGAGTCCCGGATGGCGGGACTCAGGACACCGAGATCGGCGGACGGGAGGGAACACCACGGCGGCGATCGGCCGCCCGGCGGCAACTAGGGTCGGCGCATGCTGATCATCGCCGGTTCCATCACCACCGAGGACGAGGGCGCGCGCGAAGCGTTCTTCACCGCCGTCAAGCCGATGGTGGCAGCCACGCACACCGAGCCGGGTTGCCAGGAGTACGTGTTCTCTCCGGATCCGGACAACTCGACTCGGATCATCCTGTTCGAGATGTGGGACGACCAGGCAGCGCTCGACGCGCACTTCGCGACCGAGCACATGGCGGCGTTCCAGGCGTCGATGGCCGGGATCGCCGTCGCCGGCATGGACATCGCCAAGTACACGATCTCCGACGTCGGCCCCGTCCGCTGAGTCGCCGTCAGCCGACCGGTTCGGCGATGTCGTACAGCGTCGAGCGACGGGCCAGGGTTCGGCCGAGCGGCGCAACGAGTGAACCGAAGGCGTCCTCGGTCATCTTCTGGCCGTGGATCGCACCGGCAGCCCGGCTGATGTTCTCGTCCATCAACGTCCCACCGAGGTCGTTGACGCCCGCCTGCAACAGCTGGCGAACGCCCGGGATCCCGATCTTGACCCACGACGCCTGCACGTTGTCGATCAACCCGCGGTAGGCGAGACGGCCCACCGCGTGGAGCAGGATCGTCTCGCGGAACGTCGGCCCGCGTCGGGCCTTGCGCTGCAGGTAGATGGGTGACGCCATGTGCACGAACGGCAGCGGGATGTACTCGGTGAAGCCACCGGTGCGTCGTTGCACGTCGCGGGTCCGCTCGATGTGGCGCGCCCAGTGGATCGGACGTTCGATCGAGCCCGCCATGATCGTGACGTTGGACCGAAGACCGACCCGATGGGCCGTCTCGTGCACCTCGAGCCATTCGTCCGTGGTCACCTTGTCGGGACACAGGATCGACCGCGGCTCCTCGTCGAGGATCTCCGCTGCCGTACCGGGCAGCGACCGCAGACCCGCAGCCTGCAACCGGCGCAGGTAGCTCTCGAGCGGCTCACCCAGGCGCTTGGCTCCCTCGTGCACCTCCAGCGCGGTGAACGCGTGGACGTGCATCTCGGGCACGGCGTCCTTCACGGCGTGGCAGACGTCGATGTAGTAGTCGCCGTCGAAGCTCGGATGGATACCGCCCTGCAACGTGACCTCCGTGGCCCCGAGTTCCCACGCCTCGCGCACTCGTTGCTGGATGTCGTCGAGCGTGAGGAGATACGGCGTGCCACGCAGGTTGAGCGAGATCTTGCCCTTCGCGAAGCCGCAGAACTTGCACTTGAACGTGCACACGTTGGTGTAGTTGATGTTGCGGTTGTGCACCCACGTGACCACGTCGCCGACGGACTCGGAACGGAGCCGATCGGCGACCTCTGCCACCGCGGCGACTTCGCGACCGCGAGCTTCGAACAGCGTCACCATCTCGTCGACGCCGAGGTCCGAGCCGGCCTCGAACCCGGCGAGCACCTCGGCCACCGCTCCGCGGACCGGACTCGACGGTGCGGGG
>JBGSII010000122.1:0-14372 GCA_041742555.1 Ilumatobacteraceae bacterium | reverse complement strand
GCGACGTGGTTCACGTTCGACACCTCGCGGCGTGGGCGGTCGCACGGGTGGGCGCTGAGGAATCCCGGGGCCAGCGAACCGTCGGTGGTGAGGTTGATCGCCACGGCGGTTGCTCCCGGAGGAATGTGGCGGCTCAGGTCGAGCCGGAGGGTGCGCCCCGCCCTGACCGGTCCCGTACCGTCCGTGCGTGTATCGCGGACCCGTCGGGGTTCGATCGTGACGTAATCGCTGGCGGTCCCGATCGCCCTGGGCAGTGCTGCGTCGCCGCCGACGCGCCGTCCCCGTGCGAGGTCGGCGGTGATCTCGTTCGCCATCAGCGCCGAGCGCGTTCGATACCCGTCGGCGGTGAGATGGACGAAGTCGGCGCTGGCGATGCCGCCGGCCATCACCGCCGGCCAATCCCACGTGTGGAAGTCGGCCCGCTCGCTCGCGATCTGGTCGAGCGCAGCGTTCCACGTGTGCTGATTCGCGACGTAGGCGGGAACGGCGGTGATCTTCGGCCACCAGATGCGGTGGCCCGGCCCGATCGTGTCGACCACCCTGAGGATCGCGGAGCGGGCACATGCAGCGTTGGTGCGACACGTGCCGGAGTCGTTGGCACCGAGATTCACGACGACGTCGGGCGGGTCCCATCCACCGGCGCGCCAGCTGGTGATCCAGTGGGTGGCCTTGGCCTGGAGCGCCCCACCGAAGGAGCCGGTGTTGTAGCCGAGTCCGGCGCGCACGCGAATCGGTCCCCACCCTCGTGCGGCGAGCTGGTCCGACAGCGTCGGACCGAAGAGCATCGAACCCTGGAGGACGGAATCGCCGATCACCGTGATCGGGCCGAGTGGGCCTGAGGGTGCGTGGAACGACTCGAGCGCGAGTGGGGCTGCCGCGGCCACGGGCACCACCTGTCGCTGGATCGTGACGCCCAACAGCGCCGCCGCCAGCAGGATCGTGGCGACGCTGTGACGCACTGCCCGATGGGACGCCATCGAGGACAACGATACGCCGTCCCGGCGACCACGAGCGCCGCACGTACGCTACGGATGGTGATGGACGAACTCGGCCGACCGAGGTATCTGCCGTTCATGGACGGACCCGCGCCGACCGATCCCAGCGCGTTCCGGTGGCGCCTCGGGGTCCGGCCGCTCGACCTCGACGACTGGATCGAACTCGGCCCGGACGCCGATGATGCCATCGCCGCCAAGCAGTCGTTGAACGCCGAGCATCCCGACACGGTGTTCGCCGTGCTCGACGGCGTCGAGCCGGAGTCGAGCGAGGTGGCCACCGCCCTCGTCGAGCACCTGCGCATGCGTTGGCCGGATCGTTACGGCGATGTCCACCTCGACGCGGCCCTGCATCCCCTCGATGCCGCCGCTCGGCTCGTGCCCGAAGACCTGGTACTGCTCGTGGTACGCGACGGCCGGCTCGTGTTCGGTGGCGGCTCGGTGTGTTTCCCGAACCGGTGGGATCTGCGATCGAAGCTCGGCCTCTCCATGGCGGACGTCCATGCTCCGGTCGCGCAGCTCAACGAGCAACTCGAGGCCCCGATCGACAGCTTCTTCGATCGGTTGACTCCGGCGCGCAGCTACTGGCGCCTCGGTTGGGGTGTGCTCGACACCCCGAACTGGTACACCCCCCTCGACGCGACCGCCGCGCCTCGCCCGGTCGATCCGCGGCCAGAGGAGCTCTACTTGCGAGTCGAGCGCGAGACCCTGCGACGGTTCCCGGTGTCGAACTGCGTGTTGTTCACGATCCGGACCTACGTCGCGCCGATCCTCGCCGTCGCCGACGACCGAGAGGTCGCGCGCCGCCTGGCCGATTCGTTGGCGGCGCTCCCCGACGACGTTCGCGGCTACAAGGACGTCCGGACGACCGCTGGCGAGTTGATCGCTGCGCTGCGAGGGATGTCCCATCCCACTTGATACACTGACACTCAAGATTATTGAGTGATTACGGTGAAGACCGGAGGAGCAACGAGATGGCCATCGACCCGAAGAAGTGGACGCTGAAGACCCAGGAGGCGTTCTCGGCCGCCATCGATCAGGCCAAGGAGCTCTCCAACCCGGAACTCACTCCCGATCACGTGCTCGGCGCCATGATGCGACAGGACGGCACCATCGTGCCGGCCGTGCTCGCCAAGCTCGGCCAGGCGCCGCTGATGGTGCGCAACCGCGCCGACGAGGCGATCCAGAAGCTTCCCAAGGCCTACGGCGGCGCCGAGCCGCGGATGAGCAAGGAGCTGACCAACGTCGTCGAGAACGCCGAGACCTATCGCAAGGACCTGCGCGACGACTTCTTGTCGGTCGAGCACCTGTTGCTGGCGATG
This sequence comes from Ilumatobacteraceae bacterium, assembly GCA_041742555.1. Taxonomy (GTDB): domain Bacteria; phylum Actinomycetota; class Acidimicrobiia; order Acidimicrobiales; family Ilumatobacteraceae; genus Sva-07. The sequence continues at coordinate 12,058 of JBGSII010000122.1, read as the reverse complement.
AACGCTCGCCTCGACGTCGGCTCCGAGGAGTTGCTCGGAGCGCTCAAGGACGTGCGCGGCTCACACCGCGTGACCGACCAGAGCCCCGAGGAGAAGTTCGCCGCACTCGAGAAGTACGGCCAGGACCTGACGGCGCTCGCCCACAGCGGGAAGATCGATCCGGTCATCGGACGCGACGAGGAGATCCGCCGCTGCATCCAGGTGCTGTCGCGGCGCAGCAAGAACAACCCGGTCCTGATCGGTGAGCCCGGCGTCGGCAAGACCGCCATCGTCGAGGGTCTCGCCTCGCGCATCGCCGACGGCGACGTGCCCGAGGGGTTGAAGAACAAGCGGCTGATCTCGCTCGACATCGCGTCGATGCTCGCCGGGGCCAAGTACCGCGGCGAGTTCGAGGAGCGCCTGAAGGCGGTGCTCAAGGAGATCACCGACGCCGAGGGCGAGATCATCACCTTCGTCGACGAGCTGCACACGATCGTCGGCGCCGGCGGGGCCGAGGGAGCGATGGACGCCGGCAACATGATCAAGCCGATGCTCGCCCGCGGCGAGCTGCGCATGATCGGCGCGACCACGCTCGACGAGTACCGCAAGTACGTCGAGAAGGATCCGGCGCTCGAACGACGCTTCCAGCAGGTGTACGTCGGCGAGCCCTCGGTCGAGGACACGATCGGCATCCTGCGCGGGCTCAAGGAGCGCTACGAGGTGCACCACGGTGTGCGCATCCAGGACTCGGCGCTGGTCAGCGCCGCCGTCCTGTCCGACCGGTACATCACCAGCCGGTTCCTCCCCGACAAGGCAATCGACCTCATGGACGAGGCTGCCTCGAAGCTGCGCATCGAGATCGATTCGTTGCCGACCGAGATCGACGTCGTCCAGCGCCGCATCTTCCAGCTCGAGATCGAGCAGGTCGCGCTCGACAAGGAGACCGACGCCGCGTCGAAGGAGCGCCTCGACGCGCTCCACGAGGAGTTGGCCCAGCTGAACGTGCAGGTCACCCAGATGAAGCAGGTCTGGGAACAGGAGAAGCAGGCGATCGATGCCATCCGCTCGTTGAAGGAGGAGCTCGAGGGGTTGCGCACCCAGGTCGAGCGCGAGACCGACCTGGCAGCCGCGGCCGAGATCCGCTACGGGCGCATCCCCGAACTCGAGCGCCGTATCGAGGAGGCGACCGCTCACCTCGCGTCCATCCAGGAGGGTGGCGCGATGCTCAAGGAGGAGGTCGACGCCGAGGACATCGCCGAGGTCGTCGCCCGAGCGACCGGTATCCCGCTCAACCGGCTGATGGAGTCCGAGACGTCCAAGCTGGTCCACCTGGAGGAACTGCTGCACGAGCGCGTGATCGGCCAGGACCAGGCGGTCACCTCGGTCGCCAACGCGATCCGGCGGAGCCGTGCCGGGCTCTCCGATCCGAACCGACCGATCGGGTCGTTCATGTTCCTCGGGCCGACGGGTGTCGGCAAGACCGAGCTGGCGCGGGCCCTCGCCGAGTTCCTGTTCGACGACGAGAAGTCGATGGTGCGCATCGACATGGGCGAGTACATGGAGAAGTTCTCGGTGTCACGGCTCATCGGTGCGCCCCCCGGGTACGTCGGCTACGACGAGGGTGGCCAGCTGACCGAGGCAGTTCGTCGCCGCCCGTACTCGGTGGTGCTGCTCGACGAGATCGAGAAGGCCCACCCTGACGTGTTCAACACGTTGCTGCAGTTGCTCGACGACGGTCGCCTCACCGACGGCCAGGGCCGAACGGTCGACTTCACGAACGTGGTGTTGATCATGACGTCGAACCTGCCGGGTGATCCGGGCGAGTTCTTCAAGCCGGAGTTCATCAACCGCGTCGACGACATCATCCGGTTCCGCGCGCTCACCGAGGCCGATCTCGAACGGATCGTGAAGATCCAGCTCGAGTCCGTTCGCAAGCGCCTCGCGGATCGTCGCATCGCACTCGACGTCGACGCTGCTGCCATGGCCCAGCTCGCCCGCGAGGGATTCGACCCGGCCTTCGGCGCACGCCCGCTCAAGCGGGTCATCCAGCGCGAGATCGGCGACAAGGCCTCGATGTTGATCCTCGGCGGCGAGGTCGCCGAAGGCGGCACGATCCTCGTCCGCGCCGGCGGCGCCGACGACGGCCTGATCGTCTCCGCCGCTTGATCACATCAGCTTCGATTGCAGCAGGGGTCAGACCCCTGCTGCAATTCCGGCCGGCACGAGCGTGAGACGGAACACGGGCGGTCGGTGCTGCACCAGTTCCAACCGGCCTCCGTCGGATTCGGCCAGCCGCCGGGCCAGTGGCAGCCCCCGGCCATGGGCGGCGCGGTGGTCGGTCGGGCGGTCGAAGAGCGTCGCAGCGCGATCCTCGGAGATCCCCTGGCCCTCGTCCTCGATCGTGACGCTCGTGTCCTGGACCAGGATCGCGACCGTTCCGCGGCCGTGGCGCAGGGAGTTCTCGAGCAGGACGTTCAACACTTGGCCGATCAGGCCGGGTGTCGCCATCACGTGCTGGGCCGACCCGGTGGTGACCACGATCTGGCGGCGCCGTTCGGCGAAGCGTTGCTGCCAGTCGGCGACCTGGTGGTCGACCAACGTCGTCAGATCGAGTTCGGTCCGCTCCTTCGTGCTCCCGGTGCGGGCGACGGTCAGGAGTTCGTCGAGCGTGGTGTTCAGTTCGTGCGTCTGGACGAGCGCCGCGGTTGCCTCGGCCGACACGTCGTTGTCACCCGATCGCTCGAGCAGTTCGAGTCGCATCGCGATGCCGGTCAGACCGGTGCGGAGCTGGTGGGTTGCGTCAGCGGTGAAGCCGCGCTCGGATTCGAGCATCCGGTCCACACGATTGGCGCTGAGCCGAAGCGAACGGGCGATCGCATCGATCTCCTCGATCCCTGACGGCGGGGGAGCGGCTGCGCTGAAGTCGCCGTCGCCGACGCGAGAGGCGCTCCGTGCGAGCCGTTCCAGGGGGCGCGCCAGCTGACGGGCCTGCACCCCGGCGAGCAGTGCAGCTGCACCGATCGCCGCGAGGGCGATCACAGCGAGCCGCGAGAGGACCGAACTCGGAAGCTCGCCACCCTCGGCGTCGCGGACCACGAACAGCACCGGGATCGTCAGGACGAGGATCACCACGACGACCACGGCGATCGTCGACAGGACGAGTCGGCGGCGCACTCGGTCAGTTCCTCGGGGGCGACGGGCGGGCGGAGCCGGCTGCGGGGTCGAAGCGGAATCCGACGCCGCGCACGGTCACGATCTTCGACGGCGGGTCGCTGTCGTCGAGGATCTTGCGGCGCAGCGTCGAGGTGTGCGTGTCCAAGGTGCGCGTCGAGCCCCACCAGTTCTCGTCCCACACCTCGCTCATGATCTGCTCGCGCTTCAAGGTCACACCTGGCTGGCGCATCAGCAGTTCGAGGAGATCGAACTCCTTCGTCGTCAACTCGACCTCTTCGCGGTGACCGGTTCCGTCCGTGACGAAGCATCGTCGGGCGTCGGTGTGGAGTTCGATGCCGGCGCCGATCAGCGGACCGTTCGTCCGGGAGGCCGTGGAGTGCTCGACCAATCGGAGTCGGGCGCGGATGCGGGCGACGAGCTCGGCGAGCCGGAAGGGTTTGGCGACGTAGTCGTCGGCACCCGCGTTGAGTCCGACGATGACATCCATCTCCTCGGCGCGTGCCGTCAACATGATGATGGGGAGTTCCGGGTGGGTGGCGCGGATCCTGCGGCACACGTCGAGTCCGTCGATGTCCGGCAGTGTCAGGTCGAGCAGTACGAGGTCGGGTCGGGCGCCGCTGACCGAGTCGATCGCGGCGAGTCCGGCATCGACGTGCTCGACCTCGAAGCCCTCGGCTCGCAGCACGCGGATCAAGGGCTCGCTGATGCGTTCGTCGTCCTCCACCAGCAGCACAGCCGTCGCCGTGCTCATCACGGCGGCGCCGCCAGGTGCGCGAAGCGTCGATTCCATCGCAGGGTCATCGGCATCGGAGCGCGCCGACTTGATGCCGTCCTCACCGATTCGGACGCCGGTTCGGTCAGCGTCGCCGCAGGCGGAGGGCGTCGCCGTGGGCGGGGAACCCTTCGTGATCGGCGAGCGCGAGCACCGAGGGGGTCATCCGAGCGAGTGCCGAGGCGTCGGCACGGGCGATGGCGGTGCGCTTGAGGAACGTGTCGGCGGTGATCCCGGACGACACGTGGGCGAAACCGGACGTCGGCAGCGACGCCGGACATCCGATCACGAAGTTGGCGGCGCTGAACGGGGTGTGCTGCCCGATGAGGATCTCGCCCGCGTTCGCCAACCCTCCCACCACCTCGTCGACCACGCCGCTGGCGACGGCAACCTGGAGGTGTTCGGGAGCGAACTCGTTGGCGATCGAGACGGCGACGTCGAGCGAGTCGACGAGTACGCAGCCGCCGTTCGGACCGAGCGAAGCCCGCGCCGCCACCGCGCGCACCTCTGCGAGGCTCGACAGCTGCCTCGAGAGTTCGCCGTCGACCGCGTCGGCCAACGTCGGCGACGTGGTGATCAACACCACGGTGCTGTCGGTGCCGTGCTCGGCTTCGATCAACAGGTCGGCTGCGAGGAGCACGGGGTCGGCGCTGTCGTCCGCGATCACGAGGCTCTCGGTCGGGCCGAGCAGCATCATCGTTGCGACGCCGTGGCGTTGCATCTCGACCTGAGCGATGGTGACCGCGGGTGATCCTGGCCCCACGATCTTGCGAACCTTCGGGATCGTCTCGGTGCCGAACCCCAGCGCCGCGATGCCTGCCGGACCGTTCACACGGAACACGTCCTCGATGCCGAGTTTGCGGCAGACGACCAGCACGGCGGGATCGACTGCTCCCGTCCCTCCGGGGATCGGCGGCACGACCAGCGACACCGCCGGGACGCCGGCGACGACGGCGGGGACGGCGAGCTGGTAGGCGACGCTCGGATAGCTCGCCTTGCCCGACGGTGTGAACAGCCCGGCCGACGTGATCGGGGTGACCTTCTCGCCGACGGTCAACCCCGGCTCGCTCTCGATCGACCAGTCGTGGGCCTGCTCCATCTGCGCTTCGTTGAAGGTCCGGAGGTGCGCGATCGCGTCGTCCAGAGCGGCGTCGACGTCGTCGGTCACCGACGCTCGCTCGAACTCCTCGACGCCGACCCGCAGCCCGTCGGGCGACACGTCGATGCCGTCGAACCGGCCGAGTGCCTCGCACACTGCGACGTCGCCACGCTCGCGCACGTCGTCGATCAGTGCGCCGATCGAACGGCGCAGCGCCGGATCGAAGATGTCGTCGATCCCTCGCCGCATCAGGGCGTCGCGGGCGTCGCTCCCCATGTCGTTCCAGACCTGTCTGCGCATCACGCTCACCACTGCGACCCTACCGGCGACGAGTCGGCCCGTCGGGTGACGGCCGGGTCAGTCGTGCGAGGTGCTGCGTCGTCGTCCCGTCCGCTCCAACCAGTACTGGTTGAACTGCCAGATCGCCGCTTCATGGAGCGAGAGTCGTCCCTGCGTGGCGAGTGGAGCATGCACGCCGCGCCACGGACCCTCGTTCACCGGGATGTCTTCGCCGTGGATCCAGGCGAGTCCCTCCCGGATGTCCGGCAGTGCTGCCACCACGTCGGGGTCGGCCGCGACGTGCGGCTCGAGCAGGAGGTGGATCCGAAGCGTCATGCGGTCATGCGTGTACGGAACCACCTCGTACCAGACCCCGAGGGTGCCGCTGACCGCGAACAGCAGGGTCGGATACACGCACGCAGCGAGCAGGTCAGCGCGCCGCTCGCGGTCGAGGCCCGACAGGAACGGCAGATCGGGGCTCGCGTCGAGATCGGTCACGCCAGGCATGTGCAGCAGCGACCACGGTCCGCCCTGGTTGTCGAGCACGAACGACGCCGCTGCCGGGTTGCTCCGTTGGAACGTCTCGCGGTGCGGGCCGATGTGGTGGTAGGCCTCCATGAAGTTCTCGACGAGGAGCTTCCAGTTCCAGGCCGAATCGAACTCGATCGTGTCGACGATGACGAGATCCTCCAGCCCGTACTGCTCGAGGGTGGCCGCCAGCGGTTCGAGCTGTGCCGCGAGCGGGACGGGATCGTCGCTCATCGACACGAACACGAAGCCTTCCCACTCCTCGACCGCGAGTTGGGGAAGGCGGCAGGCGCTCGGTTCGAAACCGACCGCGCCGTCCATCATCGGCGCAGAGTGCAGCGAGCCGTCACGCCCGTACGACCACTGGTGGTAGGGGCACACGATCCAGCGCGCCGACCCTGACCCGGAGACGAGGGGCATCGCCCGGTGAAGGCAGACGTTCGACATCGCACGAATCGTGCCGTCGTCGTCGCGGATCACGATCACGGGTTGGTCGACGAGATCGGCTGAGACGTACTCGCCGGGTGCAGCCAGCTGCGACGACCGCGCGACGCAGATCCAGTCGTTCCGGAAGATGGCGTCGACCTCGCGCCCCCACACCGATGGATCCGTGTAGGCCCGTGGTGGCAATGTCCACGCCGACGCCAAGGGTGCGGCGACCCGCGCCAGCTCGTCGGCCGCGAGCGAGCCGAGCGCCGGCGACGAGCTGGACGGGACGTGAGGGGGCGGCGAAGCGGACGACGAAGGAGCCATGTGAACGGAGTACCATCTCGTCACGTTCCAATCACCATTCCAGGGAGCGTGCATGCCCGTCACCGTCGTCGTCGGAGCCCAGTGGGGCGATGAGGGCAAAGCCAAGGTCATCGACCTGCTGTCGAAAGAGCACACCTACGTGGTGCGCTACCAGGGTGGCCACAATGCCGGCCACACGGTCGTGGTCGACGGCGAGCGCTACGCCCTCCAGCTCATCCCGTCGGGGATTCTCTATGACCACGTGATCCCGGTGATCGCCAACGGCGTCGTCGTCGACCTCCCGACGCTGTTCAACGAAGTCGACATGCTCGAAGCCCGCGGTATCTCGTGCGCTGCACTGCAGGTGTCGAGCCGGGCGCACCTGATCTTCCCGTGGCACCAGGCACACGACGCGATCGCCGAAGCGGTCCGCGGCGACGACAAGATCGGCACGACCCTCAAGGGCATCGGTCCCGCCTACGCCGACAAGTCGCGTCGCGTCGGGCTGCGCGTCGGTGACGTTCTCGACCCCGACCGATTCGCCCGCCTGGTCCGCGAACGAGCCCTTGCCGAGAACACGTTGATCGAGCAGGCCGGCGGCGACCCGCTCGACGTCGACGAGATCGTGTCGCGATTCGGCGAGCTGGGCGCCCGTGTGGCGCCGCTGGTGAGTGACACGGTCGGGCTGCTGCACGGTGCGCTCGCTGCGGGCGCTCACGTGCTGCTCGAAGGCGCCCAGGCCACGTTCCTCGACCTGGACCACGGCACGTATCCGTACGTCACGTCGTCGAACCCGACCGCCGGCGGCGCGTGCGTCGGGACGGGCCTCGGACCGCGGGACATCGACCGCATCGTCGGGATCACCAAGGCGTACACCACGCGTGTCGGGGCCGGTCCGTTCCCGACCGAGTTGTTCGACGCCGACGGTGACACGCTCGTCGACGTCGGCAAGGAGTACGGCACGGTCACGGGCCGGCGGCGTCGTGCCGGATGGCTCGACTGCGTGATGCTGCGTCAAGCGGTGCGGCTCAACAGCCTCACCGAGTTGGCCTTGACGAAGCTCGACATCCTCGATGGCTTCGGCGAGATCAAGATCTGCACCGGCTACCGCCTCGACGGTGTCCTGCTGGAGCACTACCCCGACCGCTCCGAGCTGATCGCCGACGTCGAGCCCGTGTACGAGGTGCTGCCGGGATGGGGCAGTGTGCTGAGCGACAAGCGCGAGCCAGGTGAACTGCCACCCGAGGCGAAGCGCTTCATCGAGATCGTCGAGGAGCAGGTGGGCGTGCCGGTCAAGGTGGTCGGCGTCGGCGCCGAGCGCGACGACTACCTCGTCTGGGCGTCATGATCCCGCGGTACTCGACTCCCGAAATGGATGCGGTGTGGGCCGACACCGTCCGATTCGGTCGTTGGCTCGAAGTCGAGCTGCTCGCCACGGAAGCACACGCAGCGCTCGGATTGGTTCCTGCCGTCGACGCGGCGAGGTGCCGAGAGCTCGCTCCGACAACCGACGCGGCGTTCGTGCAGCAGGTGCTCGATCGTGAGGCCGTCACCGATCACGACGTCGCCGCCTTCGTCGACGTCGTGCAGGCGGCGATCGGGCCGCCGGCGTCGTCGTGGATCCACTACGGGCTCACGTCCTCCGACGTGGTCGACACGGCGCTCTGCTGGGCGCTGCGCGACGCGGTCGATCTGCTCATCGATGCCGCAACGGAGTTGCTCACCACGCTCGTGCGCATCGCTCGCGAGCATCGCGACACGGTGATGATCGGTCGGACCCACGGCATCCACGCCGAGCCGACGACCTTCGGCGCCAAGGTCGCGCTCTGGGCGCTCCAGGTCGACCGCGACCGGATCCGTCTGCGGGCGGCTCGCGACAACATCGCCGTGATGAAGTTGAGCGGGGCGGTCGGGACGTACTCGAACATCCCACCGGAGGTCGAGCGTCACGTGGGTGATGCGCTCGGACTGCGCCCAGTGCCGGCGACCCAGGTGATCGCCCGCGACCGCCACGCCGAGTTCCTGTACGCGTGTGCGTCCGTCGGCGCGACGTGCGAGCTGATGGCGGTCGAGTTGCGTCACTTGCAGCGCACCGAGGTGCGCGAGGTGCAGGAGGGCTTCAAGCCCGGGCAGAAGGGCTCGTCCGCGATGCCCCACAAGCGCAACCCGATCTCGGCCGAGACGATCTCCGGATTGGCGCGGGTGTTGCGGGGCAACCTCTCCGCCGGCATGCAGGACGTGGCGCTGTGGCACGAACGCGACATCTCGCACTCGTCGGTCGAGCGAGTGATCCTGCCGGATTCGTCGCAGTTGGCGTTCTACGTGATGCGGCGTCTGCGGCGTCTGCTCGACGGATTGACGGTGTTTCCCGAGCGGATGCGGGCGAACCTCGACGCCAGCTACGGCCTGGTGTTCAGCCAACCGGTGCTGCTCGCGCTGGTGCAGGCTGGGGCGACCCGCGACGACGCCTACCGGATCGTGCAGCGCGCTGCGATGCAGGCGTGGGACGACGGTGTCGACTTCCGCACACTGCTCGAAGCGGACGACGACGTCGACAACTCGATCCTCGATGACGCCTTCGACCTGCGCCGATCGCTGCGCAACCTCGACCACGTCCTCGACCAACTCGACGACATCGAACTCTGAGTGTTACATCTGGGGTCAGACCCCAGATGTAACACTCAGTCGGCGCGGGTGATGCCGGCTCGCTTGAGGGTGCTCGCTGGGACGCCGACGTCGCGCCACGATGCGTACGAGATCGACTTGCTGTCGGAGTAGCTCTTGGCCACCTTGACGAACTCGGCCTCGAGCGCATCCATGTCGATCGCCTCGGACTTCGCAGCGAGTTCCGCCTCGAGATCCCGACGCTCTTGGACGAGCAGGAGTTCGTCGAGGGGGCTCGCGCTCGCGAGCTCCGTGCCGATCGCATCGAGCCGTCGGCGGATCGTCTCGGGGGTGCGCTTGCGGCCGCGCTTGGGCTTCGTGGCCCGCAGCCCTTCGAGGTAGTCGCGGACGACTCGACCCTCCATTCGTCCTTTCGCGAGCGCTGCCTTGTGCGCGTCGCTCATCGGTGTACGCGGACCTCTTTTGCCTGCCATGGGTCGCAATCCTAGGGAGAATTCCGACACATGCAATAGCGTGGAATTCCATGTTCGAACTCTCAGCTCACGGGACCGATGTCCACGTCGGTGAAGGCCCTCGATACCCATGGGGCGGTCTGTATGGCGGTCAGATCGTTGCTCAATCGCTGCGTGCCGCAGCGATTTCGGTCGACCCCGAGCTCGAACCGCATTCGATCCGGGCGTACTTCATTCGCCGGGGCGACCACACCGAACCGGTTCGATACGAAGTCGACCGGATCCGCAACGGCAGGAGTTTCGCGACTCGCCGAGTGGTTGCCCGCCAGGCCATTGGCGCAATTCTGAACGCGGAGAGTTCGTTTCAGCGACCCGAACGCGCGGCCGCCTTTCAGTCGGTCTCGATGCCGGAGGTGCCTGCCGTCGAGTCGTTGATCGAGGACTCGTGGACGCCGACGTTCGGCCGAGTGATGGTGCCTCCGGACCGGGTTGGAGGCGTGGAACGCGAGGGCACCGGGCGCGCGGTGGCCTGGATGCGCGTCGACGACGACCTGGGTGATCCGCAGGACGCCGGCGCCCAACTGCTTCATCGTTGTTGGCTCGCGTACCTGTCCGACGACCTCCCGACCGACTCGGTGATCCGGGCTCACCCGGTCGCCGACGACCCCGAGGCGAGAGAGCACCTGTTCTGCGCCAGCCTCGATCACACGATCTGGTTCCACCGATCCTTGCGCGCGGACCGGTGGCACCTCTACGACTTCTCGTGCCATCACTACGTCGGTGGACGTGGCCTCTCGATCGGTCACGTCTTCGAAGCCGATGGCACGCATGTCGCCACCGTGGCTCAAGAGGTGCTGGTGCGCGACGCCCGCGACCGTGACTGACCGCCCCGTCGCCTGGCGCTACCGTCGTCGCGCATGAACGCCGCCTCGTCACGATCTGCGCTGTCTCCCACGCTGGAGACGCTGCGGGTGCACGTCCAGGAGCACTCGGTGAAGCACGGCGAGTTCACCTTGAAGTCGGGGGCGACGAGCACCTGGTTCCTCGACACCAAGCAGACCGCCTGTCTGCCCGAGGGGATCATCGCGGTGGCCGACGCGGTGTTCGAGGTGTTCGGCGACGTGCTCGACCAGATCGATGCGATCGGCGGGCTGACGATGGGCGGCGATCCGGTGGCCTACGGCGTCGCAGCCGTCGCGGCGACGCGTGGCCATCACATGCGCAGCTTCAGCGTTCGCAAGGAGGCCAAGCAGGGGGGCATCACCGGTCGCATCGCCGGAGCCCTCCGCCCGGGCGATCGCGTGTTGGTCACCGAGGACACCACGACCCGCGGCACCTCGTTGATCGAGGCCGCAGAACAGGTCGAAGCGTTCGGAGCGGTCCCGGTCTGGATGACCGTGATCGTCGACCGCGGCGGGACGTGTGCGGCGCTGGCCACCGAGCACGGCATCGACTATCGCCCGCTGCTGACCGCACCGGATCTCGGTTTCGGCTACGGCACCTGAGCGTCGTCGAGGACGCCTGGGTTCAGGATGCCGGCGGGGTCGAGCGCGCGCCGGATCGATCGCAGGGCATCGAGCTCCCCGGCGCGACGCACCAGGTGCAGCCACTTCGTCTTGGCGACTCCGATGCCGTGCTCCGCCGAGATCGTGCCGCCGAGTCCAGCGACGACCGGCAGCACCGCGTCGGCGAGCGCGTCGGGATCGACGATGTCGAGGAAGTTCAGATGCACGTTGCCCTCGGCGAGATGCCCGAACGGGAGCAACCGAGCGCCCTGGCCTGACGCGGCCTCGTTCGCGACCTCGAGCATCCGGTCGATCGACCCCACCGGCACGGCGACGTCGAGTTTGTACGTCGGTGTCCCGGACGCCGTCGCGGCTGCTGCGACTGCCTCGGTGATGCGATCGCGGAAGGCGAGCACGTGCTGACGGCGCACGCTGTCGGTCGCCACGGCCGTTGCCGTCACACCCTCGATCTCGCCGACGACGTCGAGGAGATCGGCGGTCGGGTCGACGTGATCGGCACATTCGACCACGACCGCCACGCCCCAGCTCGGCACAGTGACCGGAGCCGCGACCCCGAGGTGCCTAGCCACGACATCGAGCGCCGCCGGCCACACGATCTCGATCGAGTCGAGCGACGGGAGACGGTTCCGTGCCCGTGCGAGCAGCGCCACCGCTGCCTCGAGTCCGTCGAGCGCCACGAGCACGGTCGTGACGTGCTCGAAGTGTGGAACCAGCCGCAACCGAGCTGCGGTGACCACCGCCAGCGTGCCCTCGGAGCCGCACACGACCGACGGCCAGTGCAGCCCTGCCGTCTCTTTCGGGAGTCCAGCGAGTGAGCCGACGACGCAGCCGTTGGCCAGCACCGCTTCGATGCCGGCGACCTGCGAGCGCATCGTGCCGAAGCGCACCACGC
>JBGSII010000121.1:0-5076 GCA_041742555.1 Ilumatobacteraceae bacterium | reverse complement strand
GGTCCCGCCGGTGTCCGCATCGACCGCTGGAAGCGGCCGAAGACGCCACAGCAGCAGCCAGCCGAGGATCCAACCGACGCCGAACACCGCGAGATCCACGGCCTCACTCTTGTCGCTTGGCCCGGGCGGGGCCAACGTTCGTGACGGAAATCTGGGTGGTGTTCGCAAAACTCCCTTGACCGGGCCACCTCTGACGTGGTTGTGTAGCGATTCGGGTCAGCCAGTCCGGCGCCCGCGACACCGACGAGACGAGAGGATCACCGATGAGCATCACGCCCACCGCCACCATCCGCTCGGCTTCGCCGCGCCCGTACGCCGGTGTCCATGGGGCATCGCTGTCGGTCTCGACGATCGGCTCGCTCCAGGGTTCGTCGTTCGGCGGCAATTGGGTGTGCGGCGACCACATGTCGACCGAGCACAACCCGACCACCACCGGCTCCAAGCGACTCGGCCCCGGCTTCCTCGAAGGAGTTCTGACGTAACACCAACGTCAGATCACCTCTCACGAGGCCGCCGGGTTCCGACCCGGCGGCCTCTTTGGTTTTTCCGACCCGGTTTCTGTCCCACTCGACCATCAAGCAACTCACCGAAAGGCACCGACCATGACCCTTCTGGACTCGTCCAACGACCTCACTGCCCACAACGACTTCGAACAGGACAACACCATGTACCACTCCACGCTCATCGAACCCCGTGACTCGGCGCTGCTCGAGCCGCGAGAACCGGACAGTCCGAGACCGCCCGGCGAGGAACCTGCCCGACGGCTGGTGGCTCGCTGCGCGGATGGCCACGGCACCCTCAGCGCGTTGTTCTTCTCCGACAACGTGATCGACATCGCACGCGCCAAAGCGATGTGCGGCCTGTGCCCCCTGCAGGCCGACTGTCTCGCCGGCGCCCTCGAACGTGAGGAGCCGTGGGGCGTGTGGGGCGGCGAGTTGCTCTCGGGCGGGCGCATCATCGCCAACAAGCGTCCGTGCGGGCGTCCGCCCAAGCACCCACGTCCCGAGATGGTGATCGACGAACTCGGCCCCGTCGAGATCCCGGTCGCCGTCGCCTGACCCCCAAACTCACGTTTGTGTTGCGTTCTCGGTGACCTGATCCACCGAGAATGCAACGCAGACGTGAGGGGTGGGCGGGGTTGGCGCGGGTGGTGCGGGGTGGCGCGGGCTTGGTGGTGTGACGGTGAACGAACGCGAACATCTGGAGGACCCGAATCGGTGGGCGTGGCACGTGTCAGTAGCCTCGACGGTGTGAAGATCCGTCCACGACTCCTCGTCGGATCGCTGCTCGCGGCCGTGGCGGTGATCGGTGTTGCCGTCTGGGCGCAGAGTTCGGGCGGCGGTGACGACGAGTTCGACGCCACCCTCAGCGACCCGCAAGCCGTGATCACCTTCCCGAACGACGGGCTCGGCAACGACGACGTTCAGGGCAATCCGTTCCCCGATGTCGCGCTGATCGATGTCGATGACACCGAAATCATGACCTCCGAGTTCCTCGGACAGCCGTTGGTCGTCAATCTCTGGTACTCGACCTGCCCGCCCTGCGCGAAGGAGCTCCCCGAGTTCGCCGAGGTCGATGCCGAAACCGACGAGGTCCGCTTCGTCGGTGTCAACACGCTCGATTCACTCGAGGTCATGGAGCGATTCGCCGGCGAGCGTGGCGTCGAGTACGACCTGTTCCGCGACGAGTTCGCGGAACTCGCCGATGCGATCGGCGCCACGGCGATGCCGGTCACGCTGTTCGTCACCTCCGATGGCACCATCATCGAGCAGACCGGAGCGCTCGACGCCGACGAACTCCGCGCCGAGGTCGCCGACCTGCTCGCCGTCGACGTGGGCGCTGCGTGAGCCTGTCGTTCATCCGGGGCATGGTCGCCGCGGTGAACCCGTGTGGGTTCATCCTGTTGCCGACGTACTTGATGTACTTTCTCGGCCTCCAGGGGGCGATGCCGGGCTCGCAGCGCGCCACCATGCGTCGCGCCGTGATCGTCAGCGCTGCGGTCTCCGCCGGCTTTCTCTCGGTGTTCCTGGTCGCCGGTGTCATCTCCTACAACTTCACGAGCTGGATCAACGAGAACGCCAAGTACGCCACCGGGGGCATCGGCATTGCCCTCCTCGTGCTCGGCATCGCCATGCTGTTCGGCTACAAGTTGCCGTTCATGACGCCGCGGCTCGACGCCGGAGGCTCCGGCGGGCCGAAACAGACGATCAGCGCGATGTTCGTGTACGGCATTGCGTACGCCGTCGCCTCGATCGGGTGCACGATCGGGCTGTTCATCGCAACGGTGTTCAGCACCAGTCGCCGCGACGGCATCGTGTCCGGCGTCGGCAACATGCTCGCGTACGGCGCCGGGATGGCGCTGCTCGTCAGTGCGTTGACGATCGCTCTGGCGTCGGCCAACACCGGTCTCCTCAAGCTCCTTCGCGGCAGCCTGCAGTACGTCGATCGGATCGCGGCGGTCTTCGTGGTGATGTCGGGGCTCTACCTGCTCTGGTACTTCTACTGGGTCGACATCAAGGAAGAGGGCGATCCGATCACCGACTGGGCACTCGAGCGACAGGCCCAGGCAACCGCGTTCCTGACCGACCACTGGCAGGTCGTCGGGCTCGTGATGGCGGCGATCGTCGGTGGCGCCATGGTGTACGCGTGGTCTCGTCCCAATCCGGTGGTGGACGCTCACGGTCCTCCGGCCGAGCTCGACGAACCGCCGTCGACCGGCCCGGTGTGAGTCAGAGGTAGTTGATCGAGCGGGCCTGGGCCCTCAACGCTTCGCGGTGCTCGGGATGGGCGATCTCGATGAGCGCTCTGGTGCGTTCGCGGATCGAGCGCCCGCGCAGTTCGGCCACACCCCATTCCGTGACGACCTTGTCGACGGTGTTCTTGGGCGTGGTCACGACGTCTCCCGCCGCGAGCTGTGGCACGATCCGTGACGCGCCGTGCGAGGTGGTCGAGTGCAACACCACGAACCCCTGCCCGCCCTCCGAGTACGCCGCACCCCGGGCGAAGTCGTTCTGGCCCCCCGAGGACGAGTAGTACTGCCCGCCGATTGTCTCGGACGCACACTGTCCGAGGAAGTCGACGGTGAGCGTGGCGTTGATCGAGA
Organism: Ilumatobacteraceae bacterium; assembly: GCA_041742555.1. GTDB lineage: Bacteria > Actinomycetota > Acidimicrobiia > Acidimicrobiales > Ilumatobacteraceae > Sva-07. The sequence continues at coordinate 1,973 of JBGSII010000121.1, read as the reverse complement.
CGAAGTTGTGTTCGTTGGCGATGATTCGGGGGTCGTTCACGTAGCGGACGGCGTGTAGTTCGATCGCCGTGTTCTCGTGGAGGAACTCGTGCAGCCGTGCGGTGCCGAGCGCGAATGTGCCGACCGCCTTGGTGCGGTTCAGCCGCTTGCGAACACCGTTGACCACGCCTGACTCCATCAGGTCCACGACGCCGTCCGAGACGAGTTCGGTGTGGATGCCGAGATCCTTGTGGTCGGTCAGCGACGCCATGATCGCGTTCGGGATCGCACCGATACCGGTCTGGATCGTGGCGCCGTTCGGGATGCGTTCCGCCACGAGCGCAGCGATCTTGTGATCGGTCTCGCCCGGCGCTGCTGGCGGCACTTCGACCAGGGGCCGGTCGCTTCGGCACCAGCCGACCACCTGCGACACGTGCACCTGGTTGCGTCCGAACGTGCGCGGCATGGCGTCGGTGACCTCGAGGAAGAGCCGGCCTCGGCCGATGAAACTCGAGGTGTAGTCGGCCGACACCCCGAGGGAGAAGTAGCCGTGACGATCGGGTGGCGACGCTGCGGCGATGACCAACGGGTCGTCGGTGCGCATTCGCATCAGCGCGTAGACCTCGGAGAAGTGCGCAGGCACGAGGCCGATCGCACCGCTGGCGAAGTACGGCCGTGTCACGTGGGACAGGAAGTACGAGATGTGCTTGAGGCGAGTTCCGTACTCGCCGCGGAGGTAGGGCCGGTCGTGGATGGCGTGCATCTGATGGACGCGGACCTCGTCGAGGCGGGGGTCGCCCGCGGCTGCTGCTGCATCGACTGCCTCCATCACGGCGGTTGCCTCGCCATTGCCGAGCGGCACGATGATCTGCGTGCCGTGACCGATGTGGTCGAGAACGTCGGCCGGTTGGTTCGGCGCGGTGAGTGGGACCGTGGTCATGGTCTCTACGGTAGGGCGAGTATGAGCGCCTCGGAACCAACCACGTCTTTTCCGACCTCGGCAACCCCGCCGATCGACCCGGCGCTGGTCCCGGTGAAGCCGGCGGCGACCGTGATGTTGGTGCGCGACGCGCTCGACGGTACCCCGGGCGTCGAGGTGTTCATGCTGCGCCGCACGGCCAACGCCGTGTTCGGTGCCGGGATGTTCGTGTTTCCCGGCGGTCGGGTCGACGGGGTCGACGGCGCTGACGAGATCGCACCGTTCTGCCGTGGGCTCGATGACGAGGCCGCCAGCCGACAGCTCGGGATCGACCACGGCGGCCTCGCCTACTGGGTGGCCGCGATCCGCGAGTGCTTCGAGGAGGCCGGCGTGCTGCTGGCGACTCCGCGTGCCGGCGGAGCGCTCGAGTTGCGCAACGAGGACCGTCACGAGATCCACGACAGCTCGCTCTCGCTGGTCGAGCTGTGTCGTCGCGACGACCTGGTGCTCGACCTCTCGACGACGTACTACGTCGATCACTGGATCACGCCGATCGGCGAGCAGCGTCGGTTCGACACCCGCTTCTTCGTCTCCGAGCTCCCGGTCGATCAGGAGCCGCTGCACGACGACAAGGAAACCGTCGAGAGCATCTGGGTTCGGCCCGCCGACGCGTTGCGGATGCAGGCCGCCGGAGAGCTGATGATGATGCCGCCGACGATGGCCAACCTCCGGTTCCTCGAGCCTCACGCCGATGTCGCAGCGGTCCTCGCGGCGGCTGCGCTCGTCGAACATCCGCCCTGCATCCTGCCGAGAATCCGCCGCGATGCCGACGGCCGCATCACCGGCGTGTCGATGCCCGGTGACGACGACTACGACGACCTCGTGTGAGTTTCAGCGGCTGAGGGTGACGGGGGTGACGGTCTCGACGTCGCGGGCCGAGCAGCCGGTCATGTCGATGTCGGTGACTGCGGCCGGGGGAGCGATCTCGCCGAGGATCCGCTCCGCGATCGAGCGGAACTCCTGCGCCGCCGAATCCGTGCCGTCGAGCGACACCGGTTCACCCGCATCGCCGCCC
>JBGSII010000120.1:0-4582 GCA_041742555.1 Ilumatobacteraceae bacterium | reverse complement strand
TGTGGGCGGTCGACGTCAACACCCGGGCCCGCGAGCTGTGCACCCGCAACGCCGAGCGCAACGCGCTCCACAACATCCGGGTCGTCGCCCCCGACGACGTGCCGCCGGAGGTGAAGTTTGCAACCATCTGGTCGAATCCGCCGATCCGCATCGGCAAGGCCGCGCTCCACGAACTGCTCGAGTTCTGGCTCGGCAGGCTCGAGCCGGGCGGCAGTGCCTCCCTCGTCGTCCAGAAGCACCTCGGTGCCGACTCGCTGCAGCGATGGTTGATCGACCTCGGCTTCCGGTGCGATCGCGTCGGGTCGAAAGCCGGGTTCCGCCTGTTCACCGTGAGGAGACTCCCGTGATCGGGCTCGACGAGATCCGCCGCGCAGCGATCACCATCGCTCCCGAAGCCGTTGTGACGCCGGTGCTGCACTCCGATCGGCTCGACGCGCTGGTGGGCGCCAGGATCTTCGGCAAGGACGAGTCGCAACAACGTGCGGGCGCGTTCAAGTTCCGCGGCGCGTTCAACCGCCTGTCGGCCATCCCGATCGACCAGCGCCCGCTCGGCGTGGTCGCTGTCTCATCGGGAAACCACGGCGCGGCGGTGGCGTGCGCTGCCCAGATCCTCGGGATCGAGGCGACCGTGCACGTGCCGGAAGATGTCGCGCCGGCGAAGCGGTCACTCATCGAGCGGTTCGGGGCCCGAATCGTCACGTTCGATCGGGCGACGCCGGACCGCGAGGAACGAGCGCGCCGGCAGGTCGCCGAGACGGGCTCCACGTTCGTCCATCCGTTCGAGGATCCGCTGGTGATGGCAGGTCAGGGAACCGCTGCACTGGAACTCCACGAGCAGGTCGGACCACTCGACGTGCTCCTCGTTCCGATGTCGGGCGGTGGCCTGATGGCGGGGTGTGCCTCGGCGATGCGCCAACTCGATCCCGGCTGCGAGCTGATCGGAGTCGAGCCGGCGACCGCCGACGACACCCGCCGGTCGTTCGTCGCCGGTCATCCCGTGCGAATCGATCAGCCGGACACGATCGCCGACGGCCTGGCCGTCACCGCTCCCGGCGATCGAACGTTCGCGATCAACCGGGACCTCGTGAGCGACGTCGTCACCGTGAGCGAGGATCGGTTGGTCGAGGCGATGATCGTGGCCCGTGACCTGCTCGGGCGTCGGCTCGAGCCGAGCGGGGTCGCCGGTCTCGCTGCTGTTCTCGACGACACGTCCCGCTTTCGGAACCGCAGGATCGGCATCGTCCTGTCGGGCGGGAACATCGACGATGCCCGATTCGACGAACTGACGCGACGGCCGGATCTCGCCTGAATCGTTCGGAGTTCAGACCACCCACGTGATCGGATGGAGCCCATCGGGTGCATAGGAGCAGAACATTCCCGTCTGGACATGCTGCTCGAGGTGCGACGCTACGGCCGGGGCGTGCTCGGCGAGCCGCGCGAGCGAGTATCTGATCGAACGAGTCACGCTCGTCCTGGCCCGTTCGCCGTCGTCGAGGACCTTGCGGTCACGGCCACCGAGTCCGACGGCGCGCCGCAGTTCGGCCACGAGGTACTCACGATCCCGGCGGGCCAGTTCGGCGCGGCCGAGGTCGTTGGCGGCTTCCGCGTCTGCGATGTCCTCGTCGATGTCGACCAGCCGGCGGCGGTAGGCCTCCTTGGCGACATCGTCCAGCACGACGATGCCGACATCGCTGCGATCGGGTCCACCGTGCCCCTCCTCCAGGCGCACCAGGTCAGCGGCACGGAATTCCCGGCTCGGCTCGGCCAACAGACGAGCGATGTACTTCAACCCTTTCAGGTCTCGGATGACGACCTCCGAGTCGCCCCAACCGATCGTCCGCGTGTCTCCGTCCTGCTGGAACACGGCGCGCGACACCACCGACGGCATCGCACCCGGGGCGGGCTCGCTGCCGCCGAGCAACCCGTCCACCCGCTCGGCCCACCGTTCTGACCCGAACGATGCGAGTACGTCCCTGGCCATGCGGCGCTCCAGGTCTGCTCGCTCCTGATCGCCACCCAACTGATGGCCGTCGGCGACCACCAACCGGGCTCTCGCCGCTTCGTACGGCGCGCCGAGAGCATCGAGAAGGTCGACGGCGGTACGAGCTGCCGCCACGGCGCCATCTGGGTCCGACTCGACGAGGCGACAGCGGGCCTCCGCCACCGACGACATCGCTCGAAGCATCACCGTCGGGTACTGCGCGGCGGTCGAGGACAGCTGGGTGGCAGCTCGTTGCAGCGTTGCGTGATCGCCGTGCGAGGCGGCGATCTCCGCTTGCGCGTCGAGAAGGGGCGCGAGCCTCAGCGGTCCGTATGGCGGGCGTTCCTTCGACGGGATGTCGACGGGGTGGTCGATCGCGTCGGCGATCATCGTCGCGGCGAACTCGGTGTCGCCTCGGGCGAGATGCACGAGCGCCAGACCCGGCTGTGGCGACCAGGCGTGGTCCAGCGCCTCCAGGTACGCCGCCTCAGCGCCATCGAGGTCGCCCGCCCGGAGACGGACATTGCCCAACTCGGTCAACGGCCAGCCGTACTCCCGCCGCATCCACGGTCGGAGTTCGTCGCAGGCCGTGATCGCCTCGGCCTCGGCGAGGTCGCACGTGCCGCTGAGCCGCAGCACTTCGGCGCGATGCACACGACATCGTCCATTGATGCCACCGAATGCGGCCCCGTGGCGCCATCGCTCCATCACGTCGGTCCACTGGGCAGCGAGGTCCGGCATGAGCAACCCCTGCGCGGCGCAGATGATCTCGCAGTACATCATGCCAGTCGTCAGCGGATCGGCAGCGCCGGACATCAGCACAGCACCGACCTCGTCGAGCAAGCCCAGGCCGAGGTCGAGGTCCCCCTCGAAGATCGTCACCCTCGCGATGCAGGTGCGTCCGATCAGCACCGCCGGCCGGACGTCGAAACGTTCCCCCAACTCGATCGCCGAAGTCGCCTGTACACGTGCGTCGTCCATCGCCCCGCACATGAACCGCTCGTAGGCACGCACCATGGCGATGATCGCGCGCACCGGGTGATCACCGGTCGCCTCCAGGTGCCGCTCCGCGCACCGCAGCCACCCTCGCACCGGAGCCATCAACCCGGTGTCCATCATCAGGTACAGCGCGATCATCGCGGCGGCCCGCCCGGCCTCGACACGGTCGCCCTGTTGTACGAGCAGGGAATGAAGATCCTCCCACGCTTCGACGCACGCCTCGAACCTCCCGGCGCCGTACAACGCATCGGCGAGCACTTCGAGACCATCTGTGGAGTCCCTCACGCCCTCGACGTCCAGCAACTCGATCGCCCGGTCCCAGTGGCCGACGCGGATCGAACGTCGTGCCGATTCGATGCGCTCTGCGAGTGCATCGGTGGCCATGTCGCATTGTGACACCGATTGTCACGCTCCTTCCGTATCCGGGTCATCGGGATCCGGACGGACAGGAGCACCAGCATGCACATCACCAAGAACGACATCCCCGTCAAGATCGATGCCCCCGGAGCGATCGCCCGCCAGCAGATCGACTTCGGAGCCGCCTTCGGCGTCATGGGTGCGGAGTATTTCACCATGGCCAAGGGTGCCGACCTCGCGCCACTGCTCCAGGGGCTCCACGGCGACATGTGTCAGTCGGCCCACTGGGGCTACGTGATCGACGGCACGGTGACCGTCACCTACAGCGACGACACCACCGAGGTGTGCGCTGCCGGCGATCTGTTCCATTGGCCGGCCGGACACAGCGTGCGGGTCGAGGAGGACACGAATCTCGTCCTGTTCAGCCCGCAGTCCGAGCACACGCCGGTCATCGAGCACATCAAGCAGCAGATGGGCGCCTGAACCACCCGTCCAACCACGTTTGTGTGCAGATTCCGATGGGGCGTCCCATTCAAATCCGCACGCAAACATGGTTGGGGAGACGGTGGTCAGATCCGGGCGGGGTCGACCTCGATCCGGATGCGGGAGCCAACAGGACGTACGGCGGCGTTGAGTGCGAGCCCGAGCGTCGTCCAGTCGTTCGCCCGCAGGAGATGACGGTCGACACCGTCGCCGCCGACCTGGATCGCTGCCGGAAGCTGTGCAACCAGGTCGTCGGCACCCGGTCCGGAGACCAGTGCGAGGGCGCCGAACGGCGGCAACCGCAGCAACTCACGGCGAGCGCGTTCGCCCTCGAGGAGGGCTGCGGGATCACCGGCAACGACCGCGTCGATCACGTCGTGGTCGGGGGCAAACGTCTGGACCAGCACCTCGGGGGCGATCCTTCCGGCTCGAATGATCAGAGCGAGCGCGTGCTCGCCTGCCCGGAAGCGAGGGGCGAGCATCTCCGAATCGAACTCCAAGAATGCGACGACGTCGGCGGACCTGACCCGGTGCAGCACGGCTTCGGTTCCGACGTAGATGCCGGCGCGAGCAGGTGGATCGACGTCGGCGCCGGTGATCGACACCACCGGACGCGCCGCCGCTGCTTCGAGTTCCTCACGGAGTCGGGTGACCCCGGGCCGCAGATTCGCGAATCGTGCAGCACCGCACGACGAGCAGACCGGTGGGCGTACGGTCGCGCATCGTCGACACGACAGCCGGCCGTCGTCGTCGAGGCCGACC
>JBGSII010000119.1:0-3441 GCA_041742555.1 Ilumatobacteraceae bacterium | reverse complement strand
CGGGTCGAGCGGGTCGTGCTCGAAGCTGACCCGGCGGGCGGCGTGCTCGGCGCACGGTACGGGTTGGGTGTCGAACCGGGAGTCGCGGCATTCCTCGCCAGCCTTCGCCGCGACGACTCGGAGTTTCTCGACTTTGCGCCGTTCGCCCGGATGGTCGACAACCACACGTGGGTCATGCCTGAACCCGAGACAGGGGAGCGCTCCCGGGCGGTCTGGGCGGCGGCTTCCGACGCGACCGCCACCCGTCTCGCAGCCGACCATCAGATCTGGTTCGTGGACGCCGGGCGGCTCGAGGAGATGAATCCTGCCCTGAAACTGGTTGACGCGGCAGAACTCACAGTCCTCGTCGTCGGTCCACGCACCGAGGACTTGGTGCAGGTGCCCACACGTGTCGAGGGCTTGCGCCGACGATGCTCGACGGTCGCTCTGCTCGTGTGCGGAAAGACACCCTTCGCTGTCGAAGAACTCCAGGAGTTCTCGCGGGCGGACGCGGTCTGGTCCGTCGATGCGAGAGAAGACCTCGTACATGGCGCCGGGCTTGCACTCGGCGGACGGCGTGGGAGGCGAACGTGGGCGTGGCGCCAGGCACTTGATGTCGCCGACCGTGCAGCGGCGCTGATCACGCCGACGGCCTCAGCCTTGAATTCACCGGTCGCGGAGGTCGCGACGTGATGGCCGTCGAACCCGGGCTCGTGACGTCACTCGCCAAGGCGGTTCAGGAGGCACTCGTCGGCGAGGCGACCTTGCGGGTACAGGCGGGCAAGCCCCCTCTGTCGCGCTCGGGCCAGGAGGCGCTGGCCGATTCGGTCCTGCGGGAGCGACTGCAACAGGTTGACGCGGAGCGGATGGCCAATGGCCGTCCGATGCTCGATGACGACGCCGAGCGGAGGTTGGTGGAGCGAGTGGTTGCACTCACCGTTGGTCTGGGGCCGGTCGAGTTGCTGCTGGCGGACCAATTCGTCGAGGAAATCGTGGCGACGCGCTACGACCTCGTCTTCGTCTACAGATCCGACGGGACGATCGAGCAGATCGAGGAGCGACTCTGGTCATCGGAGGCGGAACTCGTCGCCTGGTTGTCGCACCTTGCGCGCACTGCAGGCCGGACGGAGCGCCAGTTCAACCCGCAGGCACCGCTCCTCGTCATGCGCCTCGGCGACGGCCTTCGTCTCGCAGCAACACGCGACGTCTCCAAGCACGTCTCGTTCGCTCTTCGCCGCAACACTCTCGGCAAGGTGAGGCTGGCCGATCTCGTCGGCCGCGAGATGGTGACGCCCGTTGTCGCCGACCTGCTCGGCGCGTGCATGTCGTCCAGCGAGATCAGGATCGTGTTCTCGGGTCCGACCGGCTCGGGCAAGACCACGCTCGTCCGCGCGTGTCTCGGTGAACTCGAGCCACATGAGCGAGTGGTGGTGATCGAAGACACAGCGGAACTCGACCTCTTCGATGCGGTCGCCCACCCGAACGTCGAATCGTGGGAGGCCCGTCTTGCCAACAATGAAGGCGAGGGTGCCATCACGCAGGGCGAGCAGGTGAAGCACGCGTTGCGGTACCGGCCCGACTGGCTGGTGTGTGGGGAGGTACGTGATTCCGATGCCGCGGTTCCGATGCTCAAGGCGATGACGCACGGACAGTCGTCGCTCACGACCGTTCACTCCGCGTCGGCGATCGGCGCGCTCGACAAGCTCGCCCTGTACCTCGGCACGGGCGACGATCGCCTCCCACCTGAGGTCGCCCACAATCAGCTACACCAGGCGATCGACTTCGTCGTGCATCTCGAACGCGGCTCCGACGGTCGCCGTCACGTCAGCGAGTTGCTCGAAGTTGCCGGCTTCGACGGCCAGCGCTGCACGACCAACACGATCATGACTTGCGATGTCGACGGGTCGACGTCGACATTGCGTCGGCTCGACCAGCGGCACGAACGGGTCCTCGCCCACGCCGGATTCGACTCGAGCCTCCTCGGGAGCGGGTTCCGATGAGGACGCTGGCCGGTGCGATTGTGGGGCTGCTCGCCGCAGGTGGTGTGTGGCTGGCGATCGTCGGGTGGACCGGTGTCCCTGAATCAGCCCACCGACGCACGTCGATCAGTTGGGACGATGCGTGGTGGCGCGCTGGGCTCGTCGTCGGTTCGTTCGTGCTCGCGGTGGTCGCCACCGGTTGGCCGGCGGCGGGAGTGCTGGCCGCTGCGACAGCATGGGTCGCGCCGATGCTGATGGGTGTCCGACGTCGTCGCGACGAAGTAGTGGCTCGCAGTGAGGCGATCGCTGCGTGGGCCGAGATGCTGCGCGACACCATCAGCTCCCATGCCGGGTTGCAGGAGGCGATCGGCATCACGGCTCAGGTTGCTCCGGCGGCAATCCGCAAGGAGGTGCAAGCGCTGTCGGTGTGCGCCGAGCGCGGCTCACTGACTGGCGCATTGCGCCAGTTCGCCGATGACGTCGACGACCCCATCGCTGACCTCGTCGTCGCGTCGTTGGCGATCGCAGCCGAGCGCCAAGCCCAACGACTCAGCGATCTGCTGTCGCAGATCGCCGTTTCGGCGCGTGAGCAGACAGCGATGCGCTTGCGCGTCGAGACCGGTCGTGCACGCACTTACGCGTCATCGAAGGCGTTGGTCGCCATCACTTTCGGTCTTGCGGTCGTGCTGATGGTGTTCTCGCCCACCTTCATGGAGCCGTACGACACCGCTACCGGTCAGCTCGTTTTGATCGGTATCGGTGCCCTGTTTGCTGGAGCACTCTGGGGACTGGTGCAGCTGGGCCGACCGGCCACGTCGCCTCGTCTGCTCAGCGGGATCGAAGGAACGGCCGAACCGTGATGCTGTTTGCGATGGTCCTCGCCGGGTCGCTTGCGGGCGGCGGAGTGGCGCTCATGCTTCGTGGATCGGTGGGCTCGACGCCGCCGCTTGCCGCGATCGTCGCGGAACTCCATCGGCCCCGAACGGAGACCCACACGTCGACACGACGCGACCAGATGATTTCGTCGCTCGCCGGTCGGTCGTCGCAGAGTCGCGCCGCCGACCTTGCTGTGTGTGAGCGCAACTTGGACCGGTACGTCCGGGACCGGTTCGTGTGGGCCGCCATGGGCGCAACGCCGGCGTTGGTGTTCGTGGTGCTTGCGGCCAGCGAGGCAGTCGACTACTTCCCGCCGCCCGTGCTGCTGATCGCGACCGTCGCAGGTGCGATCGCAGGATGGATGTACGCCCGAATCGATCTACGAGACGACGCCGAGAAGGCGCGTCGCGAGTTTCGCCATGCGCTCTCGGCGTACCTCGAATTGGTTGCGATCCTCATGGCTGGCGGCGCAGGCGTCGAGACGGCGATGTTCGACGCGGTTGCGTCCGGGCGAGGTCCGGCATTCCGCCACCTTCGATCTGCGTTGTCGGCCGCGCAGGCACGCCGCGAGCCTCCCTGGCAGCTTCTCGGCGAACTTGGCGACCGC
>JBGSII010000118.1:0-7842 GCA_041742555.1 Ilumatobacteraceae bacterium | reverse complement strand
CGAGCACCGCTCGGGCCTCGGGATCTGCAGCGATCGCATCGACCGCCGGCGCCAGCTCCGGGGGCACGACGCCCGAGACCGGCGACCATCCGTCGTAGACGGCGAACATCGGCACCGGCTCGCGTCCGGTCCAACCGACCGCGTGGAGGATGAAGTCTCCGACCGGCAGCATCGCCATCGAGTTGTAGCGGTGGTGCTGGTAGGCCATGTCCGTCAGCCAGGCAATGCGCTGGTGGAGCTGGTCACGGAGGCCGTCGTCGTCGATCGCCGCAAGGTCGACGTCGGCCAACTCGCGATGCCGCGCGATCGCAGCTGGCTTGACCTCGTCGTCCCACTGCGCCAGGACGTCACGCCAGATGCGGTTCTCGAACGCCGCTGCGGCAATGCCCATCCGGCGTCCGATCTCGGCACCGAGCTGCTCGGGCGACTTCTCGCCGTCCGGGCCGGGCGCATCGAACGGCCGAGGCTGCATGTACGCGAAACCGTTGACGTATGCCACGAGCATCTCGTCGAGCAGTGCGCCCCACGGCTCCAAGGTCTCGGCGAATCCCCGCATCATCCCCGGCGGGTACGCCGACTGCATCAGCATCGTCACCGCAGCCGGCAGATGTGCGCGGTCCTGCATCCACGGACCCGGCCCCGGCGGCGTCCAGTCGAGTTCACGATCGGCCATAGCGGCACCCCCTTGTGATCATGGCCCGCACCGATCCTCTGGTGCCCTGCGGCGCAGGTGGGCGGGCGAACGGTAGCACCCGTGCGGCATCGGCGTGCGAGGGGGAGCGGCACGGTGACGAGCACGTACGCTGCTCGGGTGACCGAACTGGCCGGAGGCGTCCGCGTCGTGATGATCGTCATCGACGCACTGCCGCACCGCCACGTCGGCCCGACGGCTACACCGAGCCTGTGGCGTCAAGCGGCAGTTGGCGGTCGCGCTCCGATGGGCGCGCTGTCACTGCCGGTGTCGGTCACGTACTCCAACCACGCCGCGCTCGTGACCGGGGCCGATCCCGTGCTGACAGGCGTACACGGCAACCACACCTGGAGCGACGGCGGGTGGATGTCCTCGCCCGCGCTCGGCCCACGTGCGACAACACTCTTCGAACGCGTCGGCGACGCCGGTGGACGAACGCTGATGGTGGCAGGCGATCAGAAGCTGGTGGGACAGATGGGCGGCGCTCGTGCCGGGGTGTGCTGGCCGCCAGACGGTCGCCTACCCGAGGGCACCCAGCGCTGTGCGTTCGGCTACGCCTCCGATGCCGCGGTGCTGTCGGCGCTCGACGCCGTCAGTCCGAATGCCGGCCTCGACGTCGACTTCGCCGTGATCCACCTCAACGAGCCCGACACGACATCGCACCTGCACGGCCCCGATTCGCCCGAGGCGATCGAACAGTACCGAGCCACCGACGCGGTGTACGGCGAGGTGATCGCACGGCTGGCCGACGGCTGGGACCGCACCATCGTGCTGACCGTGTCCGATCACGACCAGGAGACGATCACCGACTTCACCCCGGTCGAGCTCGTCGACGCGTTCGCGGATGTCGAGGGCATCGATGTCGCGGACGAGGGAACCGCCGCGCTCGTGCACCGCAGGGCCGGCAGCATCGACGGCGACGAGCTGTTCGAGGCGATCCGTGCGGTCGACGGCGTCGAGAGTGCGGTTGCACTCGCTGCGGACATCTGGATGGCATGGACAGAACCCGGGCGGTCGTTCGCAAGCCCACCGATCCCGATCCACGGCCAGCACGGCAGCCCTCGCTGCCGCACCCAGATGGCGATCGTGTCGGGCGGCGACGAGCGGGTGGCAACACTGGCTCGACGGATCGAACGCGTCCAGCCGTCGGTGCTCGACTGGGCGCCCACGATCGCCGGGCTCCTCCAGCTCGACGGAGCGCCGGCGTGAACTCGGCGCTCGACGTCGACGGGTTCCGGCGCGATGGATGGCTCGTCGTCAGCGGTGCCCTCGATGCCTCACTGCTCGACGAACTGGATGCCGCGGTGACCCGGCTGCAGCGTTGGGCCGACTCCGGCGGACCGGGACTGCACCACTTCGAACAGACCGACGCTGGTGCGGTGCTGGCGCGCAGCGAGGACTTCGTGAACGACGACGCAGTGCTCCGCGACTTCGTGTGCAACGGCATCGTCGTCGAGATGCTGGCCCAACTCTTCGACGAGCAGCCGGTGTTGTTCAAGGAGAAGATCAACTACAAGCAACCCGGCGGTGGCGGTTTCGCCCCCCACCAGGACGCCACGGCCTACCGCTTCGTCGACCATCACATCTCGTGCATGGTGCCGCTCGACCCGGCGACTCCCGCGAGCGGTTGCCTGTACGTCGCACGCGGGTACGAGGCGGGCCAACTCCCCACCGACGATCGGGGCCGCATCGCCTCGGCGACCGCTGGCCAGCTCGAGTGGCAGCCCGTACCGTTGGAGCCCGGGGACCTGCTGTTCTTCGATTCGTACACGCCGCATCACAGCGACACGAACACGACGACACGATCGCGACGAGCCGCCTACCTGACCTACAACGCGGCGTCGCTCGGCGATCACCGCGAGCGCTACTACGCCGACAAGCGCGCAGAATTCGAGCGAGCCGGCGACGACTACGACGGCGAACGAGTGAGGATCAGCATCACCGACGACTTCCTGGGGCGCCCGGTCGCGCGATGAACGGCCTCGTCGCGCTCTACGGATCGCCAGCGGCCCTGCGAATGTACGACGAGCACGTCACCGAACTCGAGCACGCGCTCCAGGCGGCAGCGCTGGCGATCGCTGACGGTGCACCCGACCATCTCGTGGCGGCGGCCCTGTTGCACGACGTCGGCCACCTCGTGTCGGACGACAACGTCACGCTCGACGAGCAACTGACCGAGGACTTCGAACACGAACGGGTCGGCGCGAGGTACCTCACCCGCTGGTTCGGGCCCGAGGTCACCGCCCCCGTTGCCCTGCACGTCGCGGCCAAGCGCTACCTGTGTGCGATCGAGCCGGGCTACCTCGCGGGCCTGTCACCGTCGTCGGTCCGCAGCCTGGCTCTCCAGGGCGGACCGATGTCGGACACGGAGGTCGAGACGTACGAGCGGCTCGCCCATCACGAGGCGGCGACGCTCGTTCGTCGTTGGGACGACCGGGCCAAGGTCGCCGGTCTCGACGTCGGCCGCTTCTCCGACCACGACGCGCTGCTGGCCCGTCTCGCACGGGTGCGCTGACTCAGTTGAGGTGGCGGCCGCAGTGGGGCCAGGGGCGCGCCCCGCGCTCGCTGTAGAGGGCGAGTGCCATCGCGTCCTGGTCGGCCGGCACGGCAGCGGCGGGATCGACACCGACGAGGTGGGGTGCATGCCGCTCGGCGACAGAGTTCCACGTCGACCGGTCGAACTGGTACGCGCCCCGGTACTTGCCGGTCCTGCTGGTGATCGCATAGTTGCCGTCCGACTCGCAGTCGCGCAGCGCGGCCCACTTGCTCGGGTCGGGCCCAGGAGGCAACACGGGTACGGGCACGGTGTCGACCGGCAGCCCGACGAACTCGAGCGCGTTCCGATGCGCCCGCTGGGTGGCGTGTCCGTACCATCCATCGGCGCTCACCCCCAGGGTCTGTTGGAGCACGGCGACCCGAGCGCTCCGTTCGCTCCACGTGTAGGTGCCGGAGAGGACGGCGATGACCGGATCGACGACGGGTTCGACGACCGGATCGACGACTGGTTCGACGATGGGTTCGACGACCGGCTCCGCGAGTCGAGCCACGGTCGGGCCGAGGCGTGGCTGGGACGGTTCGGTCACTCGAACTCCGGAGGGAGTCCGCGGAGGCGGTGCGTCGTCGCCGATCGCTCGTGCGACCAGCGGGGCGCCGACGATCACGAGGACGGCTCCGACGAGCGCGACGGACCGACGGACAGTTCTGGCGGGCACATGGCCGCGCGACGGATGGGGTTGGGGGTTGGGGGTCATGACGCTCCTTGGCAGCGGGGACCGACCTGGGTCCGCACGGCATCTCGGCGCAGAGTGCGCCATCGCCTGGTGTTCGTTGACCCGCAATGTTACGGAATGGTGACGAACAGCGACGGATCGGCCATGAGTCATCCGTCACACACGCAACCGAGGAGTTGGATACGGTCTGGCCGATGGAAGCCGTGATCGCAGCGATCCTCGATGCCAATCGGGCCTTCTACGACGCGCACGAGGCGCGCGACCTCACGGCCATGAGCGCGGTGTGGGAGCACACCGATCACGCGGTGTGCATCCACCCGGGCTGGCCGATCCTGCGCACGTGGCCACACATCGAGGAGTCGTGGCGGAGGATCTTCGCCGGGCCCGGCCGAAACCAGTTCATCCTCACCAACGAGGCCGTCGCCGTGCACGGCGACACCGCCTGGGTGACACTCGACGAGAACCTCGTCGATGCGAGTGGCACGGGCACCGTGGCGGCGACCAATCTCTACGTGCGCCGCGACCGCGGCTGGCTGCTCGTCGCCCACCACGGCTCGCCCGTCGTCGCCAGATGACCGTCGAGTCGACAACAATGAGATCCATGACCACCCTGCCTGCCGTCCCGCAATTCGGTGCGCTCCTGCGTTCGCACCTCACGAGCGTCCCGGATGTCGCGCGCCCTGCGTTCCTCTCCGGTCTCGAACGCTCGGCCGCAGCGCGCTATCGGGAATGGGCCGAGGCGGTACCCGAGCATTCGATCGTGTTGCTCGAGTGCGCCGCCCGTGAAGACGAGATCGCCGAGCTGGTCGCGGGTCTGTTCCCCGTGGATGCCGAGACGCAGCGCGCCGTCGACGATGCGCTCCCGGACGCGGTCGCCGTGTACTACGACGTGTTCGCCCCCTACGACGTACTCGATCAGCTGTACCTCCAGTCGGAGGCGGAACTCCAAGGAGCGCAGGCGTGGGTCGGTATCGCCTCGGGTACGGACGACACCGACGCACGAGCGGTGCTGGCGCGCTGCACCGCACTCGAACAGCAGAGCGCCGAAGCGGTGAAGGAACTGCTCCGGCATCACGTCCGACCCACCACGGCGTAGCGGTCGACGGAGTCAGGGGCCGAGCACCTCGGGGAGCCAGGCGTCGAGGCGCTCCATGATGATGTCGTCGCTCTTGGCGAGCAGATGACCGTCGCCCGGCAGGATCTCGACATCGCCGTACCCGGCGATCGCTGCCACCACGCGGCTCGCCTCCGGAGGCAGCAGTTCGTCGCGATCGCCGTGGAACAACAGCAGCGGTCTACCGGCCAGCGCCCCGGCGACCTCGCAGCCGGCCGACTGCGTTGCGAAGGTGACGACACCGACGACCGACACCGGCATGATCACCGCGGTCCGGATGGCGACCGCGCCGCCGAAGCTGTGGCCCATCACCACGACTCGAGACGCTCCCGCATCGCAGGCCAACTCGACACCGCACGCAAGATCGTGCTCGCACAGGTCGAGGTTGTTCGGCTCGCGGTAGCCGACACGCACGAACTCCACGCCACGCGCGGCCCAACACTCTCCCAGGCGGTGGTACAGCGCGTGGCCCGGGCCGAGCACGCCACCCATCGCACCACCGCACGCGACGATCGCCGCGCCCTGCGACTCCACGCCGTCCGGTGGCCGATGGCGGAACACCGTGAGCAGGCCTCGAGTCGTGTAGATCTCCCGGTGCGACAACGACGCGTTGACGGACACCTCGGCAGATGCCAGTGGCCGCAACGCCTCGAGCGCCGTTGGGTCCGACGGGTCCGACAGATCGGAGGGTCGTTCGTCCGCTCCGCTGCCGTCGACCATGGATGATTAGCGTACAAACGCACATGTCAAGGCCAGCCACCGGAACCAGCACCGTCGACTTCCGCAACCGCACTGATCGCGAACACGCGCGCCGCATCGGTCGAGCCTGGATCGAACTCCGGCGAGGTGCCGCGGCATCGGCGTTGCGTTCGTATCTGTTCGGCACCGAAAAGGCCCTCGAACAGGGCCAGATGGACGCGCTCGACCTGCTCACGCGGCGCGACGAACGCCCGATGAAAGAGCTTGCCGCCCGGCTGCGAGTCGAGCCGTCGACGGCCACACGGGCGGTGCAACGACTCGAGAACGACGGCCTCGTTCAACGCTTCGCGTCACCGGACGACGGCCGCGTCGTCCTCGTGCGCATCACTGACGAAGGCAGACGGCGCCACGATGCCGTCGCGGCGCGCCGGTCGATCGCGATGATGCACATCCTCAGCGAGTTCGATCCCGACGAGCGTGCCCAGCTCGCCGACCTGATGGATCGACTGATCGAATCGATCGACGACGTCGTCCAGCACCTCGAGGCGGCCGACTCCGAAAGGATGTGAGAACCGGCGTGTCGACGCCGAGCCGAACGTCGACACGAGAGGTACAGTCGCCGACATGGCCGACCAGGCAACCTTCGCCGACGAGGCGATGCAGTACGCACCGCAGCTCTACTCGGGTGCCCTGCGCATGACCCGCAACCGCAGCGACGCCGAGGACCTGGTGCAGGAGACCTACCTGAAGGGCTACCGGAGCTACCACACCTTCACCGAGGGCACGAACCTCCGAGCGTGGCTGTTCCGGATCATGACGAACACCTACATCAATTCCTATCGCGCGAGGCAGCGCCGCCCTGACGAGACCGAACTCGGTGAGTTCGAGGATCTGTATCTCTACAAGAACCTCGGAGCACTGCAGGACGCCAGCGTCGGTCGGTCCGCCGAGGAGTCGCTGATGGAATTGCTCCCCGACGACGAGGTCAAGCGGGCGCTCGAGGATCTCCCGGACAACTTCCGACTCCCGGTGATCCTGGCCGACGTCGAAGGGTTCTCGTACAAGGAGATCGCCGACATGCTCGACATCCCGATCGGTACGGTGATGTCGCGCCTGCACCGGGGAAGAAAAGCCATGCAGAAAGCGTTGCACGACTTTGCCCTTCAACGAGGACTCGTCGCCGTTCCATCGGTGACGACGGACGGCAACTTCGGACAGGACAGCTGACGATGAGCGACGATGCGACCACGACCGACCGTGCGGTGATCTCGGACTGCGCACAGACGCTGCGCGAGCTCGACGTGTTCCTCGACGGCGAGCTGTCCGAGCACCAGCACGAGGCGATCCGCCACCACCTCGACGGATGCATGGACTGTCTCGGCGCGTTCGATTTCCATGCCGAACTCAAGATCGTGGTCGCCGAGAAGTGCACCAACGACGAGATGCCCCCCGATCTGCTCGGCAAGATCGAACGGTGCTTCGGTGTGGACTTCGACGGAGACGGCCAGATCGGCTGACGTCGCGATCGCTGACGGTTTCGCCCGATTCCGGCGCCGCCGGTTAGCCTCACGCCATGCTCGCAGCCAACGTCTGGCACTGGTGGATCGGTATCGCCCTCGTACTCCTCGCTGTGATCTCGGTCGTGGTGCTCATCGGCTCGTACATGGCCTACGTCAGAGCCAAGCAGTACCCGAGCAGGGCGCAGCAGTCACATCACCACACCGATCTCTAGCGATCGGCCACGGGGTGCTCTGATCGACATCGCCGCCCTCCTCGAACGGTGCACGTTCCCGCCCGCTGGCACCGCGGTGATCTGCGGACTCTCCGGCGGCGCCGACTCGAGCGCGATGGTTGCGCTCGCGATCGAAGCGGGATGCAACGTGACTGCCGTCCACGTCCACCACGGCCTGCGACCCTGCGCCGACGACGATGCCGACGTCGCCCGCGTGATCGCCACGCAACTCGGTGCGAGCTTCAGGCTGACCCACGTCGACCTCGACGCCGGGCCGAACCTCGAGGCCAGGGCGCGAACCGCTCGCCGAGCCGCACTCGGGCCCGACGCGTTGACCGGCCACACCGCCGACGACCAGGCCGAGACGGTGCTGATG
>JBGSII010000117.1:0-8677 GCA_041742555.1 Ilumatobacteraceae bacterium | reverse complement strand
CGGGTCCGAATCCCACCGGTCGTAGTCGACACCAATCAGCTGTTCCGCGATGTTGGCTACTCCTCCCGGCGCGGCGAACGCACTGTGCTGGTGAACGCCGCGAACAGCGGGGCACTCCGAATCCTGTGTCCCCGACACGTTGTCGACGAGATCGATGAGCACTCAGCGAAGTTCAGCCGTCTGTCGAAGGTGTCGCAGCAGCAGTTCGTCGACACATGGAAGCACGCCTACGTGCCCATCCTTCACGTTGTCGATCCGATCCCGCGGAGTGCCCTGACCGATCCCGAACTTGACCGCGTCCACGAACTCGAGCGCCAGGATCCTGACGATGTGCCAGCAGCGCTGCTTGCACTCGCGACCAGGGCCGTCCTGCTGTCCGAGGACGAGGCACTTCTCGAAGCTGTATATGGCGAGCCGGGTCCTTCGGGTGACCTGCGCCGTTGGGTGCAGCACCTGAAAGCCGGCGGGGACGCGTCCGAGCTCGCCTCGCTCCTCGAAGGTGGGGCTGTCGTCTTGCGTCTTGTTGGCATGGGTGGCGCGGCTGCCCTGCGGTCGTCGATCGGCGCAGCGTTCGTTAGTTCCGTCACCGCCGGGCTGTTGATCAGGTACTTCGGCGCGCCCGCACCTGAGCGGTCAAAGTTGCGCCGAGGCTTCTCCGACGCTGGACGCGTTGTCGTCGAGGTCGTAGAGCAGTTCGAAGGGGCGGTCAGGACGCTGACGCAGGTCGCTGCTCCGATGCCAGCGGAGAGCGCGCTCCATGCGATGCACCCTGAAGGACGTCTGGTGCGCGCCTGCCTGACAACGATGGGTTCAGCCAAGGCGTCGACTCACAGCGCTCGCAGCCTTCGATCGCAACTCCCACTGCTCGACGTGCCATCGGGCGAGGAGCGGGTCCGCGCCGCGCTCAGGTCGCACGAGTGTTTCTTCGAGGTTGAGCGCGGGAGGTTTCAACTCGGCCGCTCGATGGACACGCGCCAACCCTGAGGTTCCACGGCACCCGCCCGGAGGGCGGTCACGGCACACGCGGTGACGCCGGTCAAAGTGGTTCGTGGCAGCGGGTGCAGGTGTCGTCGGGGGTGAGCCAGTCGAGGAACACGGGCTTGGGGAACTCGCTGGTGTCGTAGGTGGTGTCGTCGTGTCGGTCGATGGCGAGGGCGCCGGCGCATTGCTCGAGGACGTCGTCGGTGGGCGTGTCTCGCGCGGCGGGTGCGGCGATGCCGTCGGCGATCATGGCTTCGATGAGGCAGGCCGGGCAGTAGATGTCGGCTTGGTAGGTGTAGGCGGCGATCTCGTCGCTGCGGC
Source organism: Ilumatobacteraceae bacterium (assembly GCA_041742555.1). Lineage (GTDB taxonomy): Bacteria > Actinomycetota > Acidimicrobiia > Acidimicrobiales > Ilumatobacteraceae > Sva-07. The sequence continues at coordinate 7,375 of JBGSII010000117.1, read as the reverse complement.
GGTGGGGCGGGCGGTTCATGCGGCGACCTCCTCGACGGTTTCGGCGGTGGTGTGTCCGGTGTGGGTGTTGAGCCAGTCGACGGCGGCTTGGGCTCGGCTGGCGACGGTGACGAGGGCGCGTGCGTCGCTGCGCAGGATGCGGAGCCATCCGGCGAGGTAGGCGGCGTGGTCGGCTCGGGTGATGGTGGTAAGTCCGGTCTGTGCGCACCACATGGCGGCGCCGAGTTCGGCGACGAGTTCTTCGGCGGCGTAGGCGGCGGTGTCGAATCGGCCGGTGAGGTCCCGGTTGAGGCGGTCGGTGTGGCCGGTCCAGTGGATGGTCTCGTGGGCGCGGGTGGCGTAGTAGTGGGCGGCGGTGTCGAACTGGGCGAGGGTCGGGAGGTGGATGGAGTCGGTGGCGGGCCGGTAGTAGGCGCGGTTGCCGCCTTCGATGACGGTGGCGGCGACGGCGGTGAGGTACTGCTCGGCGGCGTCGATGCGGGCAGGGGTGTCGCGTTCCGTTCGTTGCTGGTTGCGGCGGGCGATGATGTCGTCAGCTCCGTCGCATTGCTCGGCGGCGAACACGGCGTAGGCGCGGGCGATGAGTCGAGGCCGTCCGGTGGGCGTGTCGTCGGAGCCGTCGGTCTTGGTCTGTGCGTCGGTGGGGTTGGTGGTCTTCCAGAGCACGACTTGGGTGGCGCGTTCGCCGCGTCGTACTTGGGCGCCGTGGCGTTGCCAGGCGCGGTAGGTGCCGAAGGTGCCTGAGGTCCAGTCGTGGGCGGCGGTGACCATGGCGAGCCAGACGGCGTTCATGCCCCGGTAGGGACGGTGGTCGATGCTGGTGGGTGTGCCTACGTCGGCGAGGTGGTGCCATGGCATGCGCCAGGTTCCGGCGGCGCCGGTCTCGATGTCGTCGATGAGTTGGGCTGTGATGGTGGCGAACAGGTCGTTGGCGTGCATCGGTTGTGTCCTTCCGGTGTCGGGTGGGCGGCTTCGCCCTCCGGGCGTCTGGCCCGCCGCCGGAAGCGGCCGTGTCAACCCGAAGGGCTTGGCCCCGAGGAACGAGGGGCTTGACACGGCGAACGCCAGCGACCCCCGACGGCACCCCGCCATCCAGCGGGCCACGGCACCCGCCCGCAGGGCGGTAACGGCACCGGCCGTCAGCGAGGTGTCACGCTGACCGGGGTTCGAGGGTGGGATCACTCACATGGAGCCGCACGACGACAACCGGAGCACGCCGTGATCCCCAACCCCGCCACACGCGCTTGCATCACCGCCGACGAAGCCTTCGCCGAGCTCGGCATCGACCGCACCACCGGCTACCGCGCCATCAAAGAAGGCACCTTCCCCGTGCCCGTCATCCGCGTCGGCCGACTCATTCGCGTCCCCACCGCCGCTCTGCGCCGACTCCTCGACGCCGACGACGACGACCATGAGAACCCGACGGTCGCCGACCAGTACGATGACGACCCCACCACCGAGCTGCCAGCGACACCGGCACTCCGACTGGTGCCTCGGCCCGAGCTGGCCCACCAACGCACACCGGCCGCAACGCGGCCCGAACGCAACGGGGGCCACCCATGAGCCAACGAGGATCGATCCACCGTCGGGGCGATGTCTGGATCGCGTACTGGCGCACCGAGACGCACGAGGGGCGCAAGCAGCACACCAAGTCGTTCCGCACGAAGAAGGAAGCCCAGGAATTCCTTACCGACACGATGTCGGCGATCCGAGGAGGTGTGTTCTCAGAGCCTTCCAAGGTGACACTCGGCGAGTTCCTCCTCGAGCGGTGGCTGCCCACCAAGAAGATGGCTGTCCGCGTGAGCACCTACGCCAGCTATCGAGGGCTCGTGGAGCGTCACATCGTTCCGGCGCTCGGGCACCTACAGATCCAGCAGCTGTCAGCTGATCGGCTCGACAAGTTCTACGCCGACCTCGTCTCGCGAGGTCTCGCCACGAAGACCATCCGTAACATCCACGTGCTCCTCCATCGAGCACTCGCAGATGCCGTTCGCAAGAACTTGGTGCCGCGCAACGTCGCCGACGCCGCTGACCCTCCCAAGCTCAATCGAGCCGACCGCGAGGAAATGAAGACATTCACGCCAGAGCAGCTCCGAAAGTTCTTCGCCGGCATCATCGACCACCGACTCGCAGCGGCCTACATCCTCGCCGCCACCACCGGCATGCGCCGCGGAGAAGTGCTCGGGGTCAGGTGGCGCGACATCGACTTCAAGTCGCGACGCCTCCACGTTCAACAAACCGTGCTCACCGTCGAGTATCAGATCGTCATAGGCCGACCCAAGACCCTCCGAGGTGAACGCAAGATCGCGCTCGATGAACAAACGATCCGAGTACTGCAGATTCACCGCGAGGCCCAGCGGCGCGAGAAGCAACTGCTTGGTGACGGCTACCAGGATCACGGGCTGGTGTTCGCCCGCGAGGACGGCGCACCGGTGCACCCGGACTACTTCTCGCAAACCTTCGACCGAACCGTGAAGCGGCTCGGGCTTCCCAAAATCCGTCTGCATGATCTCCGGCACACCCACGCCACGCTCGGTCTGGCCGCCGGCGTCCACGTCAAGGTCATCGCTGACCGACTCGGTCACGCCACGACGAGCTTCACTCAGGACGTGTACATGCACGCGATCCCGGCCGTCGAGGAGGACGCAGCCGACCAGATCGCGAACATCGTGTTCAAGGGCACGAGCAACCCTGAGCACTCGGATGAGGTCTCCACCGGTCGTGGGGACCATGTCTTGCGGGACGGCGGCGATGCCAAAGACGACAAACCGTCACCCGACGAATCGTACGATGAGCCCGATGGTCGCTGAGCGAGCGACGGTGCTCCTCACCGTCAAGGCATCTCCGGAGATCGGGCGCACGCATGGAGAGACGGTGTGCGTGGCCGGCATCCGCCTCGACGGTGACGAGTATCGCTGGATCCGACTGTTCCCAGTGCAATGGCATTGGTTCTGGAAGGGCGAGCATCCCAAGTACCAGGTGATCGAGCTTGAGATCGACAAGCACGACAAGGACCAACGGCCAGAGTCGTACCGACCACGACTCGACACGACGGCCGTGCTCGACCAACTGCCTGCAGGGAAGCGCCGCGCCGAGGTACTCAACCGGTTGCCCCAGTACACGATGTGCGACCTCGTCGCAGCGAAGGGTTGGACGCGCCCGTCCCTGGGGTTGGTGGTCCCGAGCGAGATCACCGGCTTCGTCCGCGAGGACCACAACGGCGACACTGCCCATACGGCGAAGATGAACCGGGCTGCGCAGGGCAGTCTCCTCGCTCAGGGCGCACCGAACCTCGAGTTCTCGCCGTTCACGTTCAAGCTTGCCTACCGCTGCCATTCGGCCTCTTGCCGCGGCCACGAACAGAGCATCGTCGACTGGGAGATCTCCGAGGCGTGGCGGACCTGGCGGCGCAGTTACCCGACCGACTACCTCGATCGGATCGAAGAGAAGTGGCTCAGCCTCGTCGACCCAGCGCGGCTGCCGGCCCTGTACGTGGGCAACCAGCACCAGGCACCGCAAGGTTTCCTCGTGCTCGGCATCGCCCGCGACGTCACGCCGGTCGAACCGACGCCAGTGGGTCCCGGTCCAGGAGATACCGCGCCACGATCGAGCGATGGCAGGAGCACGGATCCGCCTCGAAGCACAGAAGGCCGACTGTTCGATCTCTGAGCATCGCATCGACCCGATCGAGCGCCGCCGACCCGTTGCGGTCAAGGTGCGCTTCGAAGGCGGCGACGCTGTCCGGGCGCTGCTCACGGAAACCGTCCCGGTTGTCTCGAGGGTTACCAAGCGTCGGCTCATGCACGTAGGCGATACCGCATGCCGCCAGCTTCTCCGCTAACCCGCGCTTGGACAGGCCACGCTTGCGGCTGATCGCGTTCTCCCGAACGTCGACGAGCACTGACACCCCCGCCTCGACCAGAGCGTCGACGAGCTCATCAACGCTGCGGCCCTCGTAGCCGACGGACACGATGGTCGAAGGACGCGTCAGCTTGTGAGCAGTCCCAAGGGACACATCCGCCGCCACGGCGAGATCGGTGAGCGTCTCACGCTTCGAGCGCAGCGCTCGGATCAGCCGATTGCGCTCGATCTCCGCCTCGTTCAGTCGTTTCGCTGCGTCCCGAAGGGGATCAAGGGTCTGTCGTGCTGCCATACATCACCCACACTTTCAGAAATTGAAAGCCAACGCGAATCGGCGCGAGACGTTCGGGTGCGAGCTACTCATCGAGCACCCACGTCCGCCAGTCGACGCCCAACCGGCGGCGCTCTGCAATCGAATCGTCGTCAGCCGGTTCCACCACACCCATCCGTCGGACTGCGCTGTCGATCCACGCCGCCCGCACGTCTGGGTCGATCGCGTCCAGCGCGTCGTCGGACATCACGTGCAACAAGCCGTTGACCACCATGGTCTGGGATCGAAACCCCTTGCCCCGCAGGTGCTTGCGGATCGCCTTGCGCAGGTCGTCGAGGGACTCGCCCGGAACGCCAGTCACCCACGCGGAGCCGAACGCCTCGACCTTCTCGCCGATCACCGAGACGAGCACCCCGATCCCGGGCAGCGGCCCGGACTTCGGGAACCAGGTATCGACCACCCGCAGACACGACCGGCACGTCGGCGTCAGCTCGATCTCTTGCCAACGACGGAACACGCCTGCCTCACCGGCGGCCATCTCGTCCCACGCTCGACCGCACAAGGTGGTCGGCTTCCACGCCGTGTCCAGGAGACGGTCCAGCAGGGCGTCGAGCCGGTCGTCGTCACCGCTCCGTTCCAAAGCGTCCGCCAATGAGTCCGGCAGCGCCTGGCGAGTATCGAGCGCAGCGCGAGCCGTCGAGTCACTCGTCGCTTCGCACAGGTGCGTCTCGAAACCACCGCCAACGTCGACGAGCAGCAACCGGTGACCGAGCACCACCAACGTGTTCAAGACCTCATCGGTCATCGCGGACTCCTCCACAACCATCGTCGCACCTCGGACGTCGCCCGAACGCGACAAAAGGAGAGGACTTCCCTGTCGAGCCGGGCAGCGTCGCGACCCGCTCTCCGGGACAACGCACGGCTGCGACGCTGGAGACGGCCAAGAGCTCGTGTTGTACGGGTGTTGTACCGACACCCCTCCGCCAACGTCAGAGGCCCTTCCCGACTTCTCGGAAAGGGCCTCTGAACTGGTTCTTTACTTGGTGGCGGGGGCAGGATTTGAACCTGCGACCTTCGGGTTATGAGCCCGACGAGCTACCGAACTGCTCCACCCCGCGTCGTGGTGGACCACCACATTACGCCTGGCAGTGGACGATCACAACCCCGGCGGGCGTTCACGGTCGAGCCAGGTCGTCGTCGTCGCCGCGACGGCGAGCGCTCGCGACCGCACCTCGGAACCGGCGCGCACTGCAGCGGTTCCGATGAGCACACCGAGGGCAATCGCCAGCACCGTGACCATCGTGGCCGTGAAGTTGGCCGGGGCGAGGCGCGAGCTCGTGCCTACGATCGCTGTCACGCCGATCAGCCCGGCAGCGCCGGGAACGAGCAGCCAGAACGCCGGCAGGAACAGCACCATCGAGGGAGGACCGGCGCGACGGCGCCCGATCAACAGGACCACCGGCGTCATCGCCAACGCGCCGAAGAATCCGGACAGCTCCGGTGCGAACACCGCTGCGCCGACCTCCTGGCCGACCGATGCGACGGCGAGCACCAGCAGGATCCACGGCAACGCGCGCCGCGGCGCGCACTGGTGCAGATGGTTCCCGAGCGCGATCACCACCAGCGCGACGACCGACGTCCAGGCGCCCAGCTGATCAACAGGGCGGTCGAGGAGATCGGTGCTGGGCGCCCCGACGAGCGCCGCCGCTGCGACGATCCCGAACGCCAGCAGCAACAGATCGACCAGACCCTCCACCAACCGGCTCGCACCGCTGATCGTCTGGCCCGCCGCGAGCTCCATCGTGCCGGTCGTGATCGCCGCCCCGGGCAGGAACACGACGAGCGGCGGGATCAGCGCCCGGATCGGGTTTTCGCCGTCGTAGTGCTCGGCGAGCAGGAACACCACCGAGGCCACACCGAACGACACCACCACCGGCATCACCGCCTGCAGCTCCGGTACCCGGATCAACAGCGCACATCCGACGAGGATGCCGAGCACGAACGCGCCGAGCACCCCGAGCGGTGTCGGCTGCAACGCGAGAGCGAACCCCGCCGCCAGTACACCGAGACCGAGCGTCCGGATCACCGGCCCGAACGGCGGTGGGCGCGACACGATCACCGCCAACTCCACCAAGCCATCGTCGGCGCGTAGCTCCCCCCGCTCTGCGCGGCCGGCGAGGTCGTAGACCGCGCTCACCTGGTCGAGCCTCAGCCGTGCCCCTCCGGCCGCCGATGTCAGGCGGACCAGCGTTCCCGCCCCCTCGCCCGACTGCACCATCAGCGCCGTCGGGAACACGAGGATGTCGACGTCCTCCGCCCCCGCTTGCTGCGCGACCGCATCGAGTCGGCGCCGCGCGAGGTCGACCGCCTCGCCAGAGTTGATCAACGCCGTGCCGAGCTGGATCAGGAACTCGACGAGCGAGTGTCGATCGTCCACGTCGTCGGCCATGGCGCGAAGCCTAGGCACACCCGTCGCGGCACCTTGGTTGCGCTGCCGCCGCCGTGCGGACGTCCGCCAGGTCACGTTCAAGCTCGGGGCATTCGACCCTGGTGACTCCTCACACCGATTGCGGATGATGGTCTCATGGAGGGAGCCGTCGCGCCAGCCTGGACGATGACGTCTGCCGATCTCGTCTCGATGGTCGACGCACTCTGCGCGGCGTTCGACGAGGTGATCACACCGGTGCTCGTCGACGGCGTCGTTCGGCTGCAACCGATCGAGGGTGCCGACGAACTCACGGCTGGCGTCACCGATGCACAACAGCCCGGCTCGTATCGAGCGACAGCGGGCACGACCCCGCAGCGGTTCTCGTACGCGGTCGGCCCCGACTCGCTGAAGGCGATCGTGCATCCTCCGCGCAGCCCGGTGTGGACGATGACTCGCGACGACGTCGGCGCCGTCGCCGTCGATCTCACTCCGGCCCGTCTCGTCCGACGTGCGGTGCTCGGCGCCCGCGCCTGCGACCTCGCAGCACTCGAACGGCTCGGACACACCCAACTCGACGGGCCTCACCCAGATCTCCATCACGCCACCGCTCGCGCCGGGCTGTTCCTGATCGGCGTCGACTGTTCCCGGCCGGCTCCGACGTGCTTCTGCGAGTCGACCGGCACCGGACCGTCGATCACCGAGGGCGCCGACCTCGCGATCACCGAACTCGACGACGACGACCGGGTGCACTACGTCGTGCGGGCCGGGTCGGAGCGGGGTCGCACGTTCGCTGAATCACTCGGGCTCCGAGCGGC
>JBGSII010000116.1:0-1844 GCA_041742555.1 Ilumatobacteraceae bacterium | reverse complement strand
TTCCTGGAAGTGCCTGGGGGACTCCCGTTATTGTGGAATCCAATTCACGGCGGACGACGAAGGGCAACAGCGTGCACAACGGGCAGGATGGCCGAATCCGTCGATCCCACTGGCGAACATCGCGCCTATCGGCGCTGCCGCTGGTGGCCGGGCTGTTTCTGAGTCTCTTGGTCGTGGCCGGTGGCAACCCGACCGTCGAGGCGGCGCCGTGCGATGCTCCGGTGGTCAACGAGATTGCGTGCGAGAACTCCAAGCCTGGCAACCCTCAGTCCGAGTGGGGGATCACCGGCGCGGGTAATGCTTCGATTCAGGGTTTCGCGACGGAGATGAGCGTCGATCAGGGCGAGACCGTCCGGTTCAAGATCGACACGTCGGCCACCGCGTACCGGCTCGACATCTACCGGATGGGGAACTACTCGGGAGCCGGAGCGCGCAAGGTTGCGACGGTGCTTCCCACGAATGTCACCGCCCAACCGAATTGTCTGAGCGACGCGTCGACTGGTTTGGTCGATTGTGGCAACTGGTCCGAGAGCGCGTCGTGGGCCAGCCCGGCCGACGCCGTGTCCGGGATCTACTTCGCCAAGTTGGTTCGCACCGATGGCACGGCCGGGTCGAGCCACATCTACTTCATCGTCCGTGACGACGACGGCGCATCGGACCTGCTGTTCCAGACCGCCGACACCACATGGCAGGCCTACAACCGCTACGGCGGCAACAGCCTGTATCAGGGCACCGGGCCGGGTACCGGCGGCGGGTCCGACGGCCGGGCCTACGCCGTCAGCTACAACCGCCCGCTGACCGTGCGCGGCGACGTCCCCGAGGACTCCTTCTTCAACGCCGAGTACCCGATGATCCGGTGGCTCGAACGCAACGGCTACGACGTCAGCTACTCGACCGGCGTCGACACCCATCGGGCCGGCGCCGAACTGCTCGAGCACGACGTGTTCATGTCGGTCGGCCACGACGAGTACTGGTCCGGCCCGCAACGCACCAACGTCGAAGCGGCCCGCGACGCCGGCGTCCACCTCGCCTTCTTCAGCGGCAACGAGGTGTTCTGGCGCACACGGTACGAGGCGTCGATCGACGGCGCCGCCGCCCCCGATCGCACACTCGTCTCGTACAAGGAGACCCACGCCTACCCGAACAACCCGGACCCGACGGGCGAGTGGACCGGCACGTGGCGTGATCCCCGCGATCCCGATTCGGTCGACCTTCCCGAGAACGGGTTGACGGGCACGATCTTCACGGTGAACTGCTGCACGTACGACATGAACGTCCCGGCCGAGGACGGCCAACTCCGGCTGTGGCGCGGTTCCTCGGTCGCCACCTCACCCGGCGGCGACGTGCTCGGCAGCGGAATCCTGGGCTACGAGTGGGACGAGGACCTCGACAACGGCGCCCGCCCGGGTGGCCAGATCCAGATGTCGAGCACAACTGTCGCCGTGCCCCAGAGGGTCGTCGAGTCGGCGTACGGCTCGACGTTCGCTCCCGGAACGGCGACTCATGCAGTGACCATGCACCGCGCGTCCAGCGGCGCTCTGGTGTTCGGCGCCGGGACCGTCCAATGGTCGTGGGGCCTCGACGACCAGCACGACCGCGGGAACGCCCCGCCGGTCGCGGCGGTCCAGCAGGCCACGGTCAACCTGTTCGCTGACATGGGCGTCCAACCCGGGACCCTGCAGTCCGATCTCGTCGCCGCCACGTCATCGAGCGATACGACTCCCCCGACGTCGGTGATCACGAGCCCGGCGGACGGCTCGACGATCGATGCCGGTAGCACCGTGACCGTCACCGGGACGGCCACCGACGTCGACGGGCTCGTCGGCGGCGTGGAGGTGTCGGTC
>JBGSII010000115.1:0-1590 GCA_041742555.1 Ilumatobacteraceae bacterium | reverse complement strand
GCAGGGCATCGCGGACCTCGTCGTCAGTCGCCGGTCGATCGTCGGCCGGTGCCCCGGCGAGGACCAGCACGTACTCGCCGCGTGGGCCGCCGATGTCGATCGTGCCGAGCGGCCCTCGGACGACCTCTTCGTGGAGCTTGGTCAACTCGCGCGTGACGACGATCTGACGATCGTCGCCACATGCCGATCGCAGGTCTTCGAGCGTGCGTTCGACGCGGTGCGGTGCCTCGTAGATCACCGTCGTGCGCCGCTCGGTGGCGATCTCGGCGAGGCGGGCCGACCGGTCGGCGCCCTTGCGCGGGATGAAGCCCTCGAACACGAATCGATCAGCCGCGAGCCCGCTGATCGTCAGCGCCATGATCGCCGCACTGGGACCCGGGACGGCGCTGACGTCGTAGCCGGCGTCGATCACCGCCCGCACGATGCGTTCGCCCGGATCGGAGATCCCCGGGGTCCCGGCGTCGCTGACGATCGCGACGTCGCGTCCGCCTCCGAGTACCGCCAACACGTCGGCGACGCGGCTGACCTCGGTGTGTTCGTTGCACACGGCGAGCCGTTCGGCCTTCACGCCGGCGTGTTGCAGCAGCAGCCCCGTTCGTCGGGTGTCCTCGCAACAGATCAACCCGGCGTGGGCCAGCACGTCGACCGCCCGCGGAGCGAGGTCGCCGAGGTTCCCGATCGGCGTGGCGACGAGCCAGAGGGTGCTCACGGCGTGGCGCTCGGGACGCCGTCGGACTCGTCGTGGCGGAGTTCGACCTCGTCGCCGACGCGGAGACCCCATCGACCGAACGCGCCTCCTTCGGCCTCGATCACCCAGCTCGCCCTCCAGACCGGCACGCCGAGTCGATAGCGGTTCATGTGCATCGTCTTGACGACGATGCCGTCGTCGTCGAGGTAGGCGACGTCGATCGGGAACCGCATGCCGACCGTGTGGATCCAGCGGCACCGCTCGATCACCAGCGCACCGTCGAGACCGTCCCTGCCGAGCAGCCCGCGGCGTCGGGCCCGGCGGGTGTCGGCCACCTCCGCCGAGGCCAGCACGCGAGCGTCGCTCACCAACCAAGCCATCCTCGCAGTGTGCCAGATGACGGCCGATCGCGAGGGGTGTCACGCGCCTGATCGGCCTGGGGTACCGTCGGCTGGTGACTCCGACGTGGTGCAACGGCGATGTCGTCTGCTGATTCTTTCGAACTCGTCGGCGTCGACGCCGGGCCGGTCGACGGCGACCCCATCCTCCGCTCGATCGACCTGAGCGTTCCCGTGAACGGTGTCACGGTGCTCGCCGGCCCGTCGGGGGCCGGCAAGTCCACCCTGTTGCGACTCTTGAACCGGCTCGACGATCCGGTGGCTGGTGAGGTCCGGTGGCGTGGGCGCCCCTCACCGACTGGCCGCCGACCGAACTGCGCCGGAAGGTGGCCATGGTGTTCCAGCGTCCACCCATCTTCCCCGGCACCGTGCTCGACAATCTGCGCGTCGCACTGCCCGATGTCGACGCCGAGCGGTCCGCGCACGTCCTCGAACACGTCGGCCTGGATGCGGGGCTGCTCGACCAGGAGGCCGACAGCCTGTCCGGCGGCGAGGCGCAGCGCA
>JBGSII010000114.1:0-5920 GCA_041742555.1 Ilumatobacteraceae bacterium | reverse complement strand
TCCCGCACGCGGCGTTGCTGCATCAGGCTTTCGCCCATTGTGCAAGATTCCCCACTGCTGCCTCCCGTAGGAGTCTGGGCCGTGTCTCAGTCCCAGTGTGGCTGATCATCCTCTCAGACCAGCTACCCGTCGATGCCTTGGTGAGCCGTTACCTCTCCAACTAGCTGATAGGCCGCGAGACCCTCCCGATCCGATAAATCTTTCGGCACTCCGCCATGAAGCGGTGTGACGGCATCCGGTATTAGCAGTCGTTTCCAACTGTTATCCCAGAGATCGGGGCAGGTTTCTCACGTGTTACGCACCCGTTCGCCACTAGGTCTTCCGGAGCAAGCTCCATGGACCTCGTTCGACTTGCATGTGTTAAGCACGCCGCCAGCGTTCATCCTGAGCCAGGATCAAACTCTCCAACAAAAACGTGGCCAACCCCTCGTCCCACCGAAGTGAGCATCAGAGCCGGCGACGATAGTCAGCGAGCGCACCATCCGAGTCGGGAAAGACTCATGTGGACGATGCGTCCTTGCTGTAAGGCCATCTCGAGGTACAAATCCCGAGACGACCGATAACCATGGTTGCTGCCGCCAGGGTAGGCGACAGCAGAAATTGACAGACAGTTCCGTGACCACCCGAGGGTGGGCGCGTACTGCCCGCACTGGCGTTCTGTCTTCTCTTCCGTTTTCAAGGAGCCGAAGCTCAGGCACGCACCATGAACAGTGGAGATCCTTGCGGGTCTGCGTCGTTCGGCGTTGGTGCCGAGTGGCCTTTCCGGAGGAGTTTTCCTTCCGTGAGGCGGAGTTAGAAGATAGCAGCTCCGGTCGCCAATGCAACACGCCTCACGAAAAAACTTCGACGAGGTGGTGCGACTTCTTGCCCTTGCGCAGCAGGAGGTACCGGCCGTGCACGAGCGCGTGTGCCCTGAGCTGGGCGTTCTCGTCGAGTTGGACACCGTTGGCGTAGAAAGACCGCTGGGCGAGCGAGCGACGCGCGTCACTGTTCGACGATGCGAGTCCGGTTGCTGCGAACAGCGCGACCGGGTCGTCGAGATCGTCGACGGACACCGTCGTCGTCGGGATCTCCACCGTCAGTGTCGCGAACGCTTCCTCCGACGCAACGGTGGGATCGCCGGTGAAGAGCAGGTCGGCGGCTTCGGCAGCCGCAACGGCAGCGGGGGCTCCATGGACGAGCGCGGTCATCTCGTCGGCCAGCGCGCGCTGCGCGAATCGGAGATGTGGTGCCTCGACATGCTCTGCCAGGACGGCGCGGATCTGTTCGATCGGCTGCAATGAGAAGGTCAACAGCTGCGCTTCGACCTGGTCGTCCGGCGTCTGCATCCAATGCTGACGGAACTGGTAGGGGCTGGTCTTGGTCGCGTCGAGCCACACGCGAGCGCCGGTGGTCTTGCCCAGCTTGGAGCCGTCCGACGCGGTCAGCAACGGCCACGAGAAGGCATGCACGTGCTCGCCGCGTTTACGCCGGATCAGGTCGACCCCGGCGATGATGTTGCCCCACTGGTCCGAGCCTCCGATCTGGATCGTGCAGCCCATGTTGTCGTGCAACCAGAGGTAGTCGTTGGCCTGCAGCAACATGTAGCTGAACTCGGTGAACGAGATGCCGTGCTCGGAGTTCACCCGCAGCTTGATGCTCTCGCGGGCCAGCATCTGGTTGACCGTGACGTGTTTGCCGACATCGCGCAGGAACTCCAGCACCGTGATCGGCTGTGTCCAGTCACGGTTGTCGACCAGCTCGCCTCGACCGTCGCCCACATCGACGATCTGGCCGAGTTGCTGCTTGATCGCGGCGACGTTGTGGTTCAGCGTGTCGTCGTCGAGCAGGTTGCGTTCGTCGGAGCGCCCACTCGGGTCGCCCACCATGCCCGTCGCTCCCCCGGCGAGTGCGATCGGTCGATGACCCGCGTCCTGGAACCGGCGCAGCATGATCAACCCGATCAGGTTGCCGACGTGGAGGCTGTCGGCCGTGGGATCACAGCCATAGTAGATCGACACCGATCCCTCCGCCACGGCGTCGCGCAGTGCGTCGCGGTCGGTCGAGTCGTGAATCAGATTGCGCGCCTCGAGGTCGGCGATGAGATCGGTGCCAGCCATACGGTGGCAAGGGTACTGTCGCTGCGTGGCCGACCCGGTGGAGGAATCCGATGACAGCGACGAACTCCGGCGCCGATTCGAGGACTTTGCAGCGACATCGGTCGCCCGCGCTCCGCTGTACGCGGCGTTGTCGCATGCCGTCGCACGCGACCGTGGCCTGTTCGAGTTGCTGCGTCATGCGCCGCCGACTCAGCGGCTCCCGGTGCTGTTGTTCGCCTGTGTCCACGAGTTGTTGCTGGAACAGCCCGATCATCGGCTGGCCCAGTGGTATCCGAATCTGACCGCCGCGTCCCGCGCTCCGAACGATCGCGCGCTCGCCCCGACCTTCGGGCGCTTCGTGGAGGAGCACCACGACCGACTCGTCCGATCCCTCAGGACGAGGACGACACAGACCAACGAGGTGGGGCGGTGCGGTTTCTTCCTGCCTGCGCTCGGCGTGCTGCAGGCCGAGGTCGGGGCACTGGCGCTGCTCGATGTCGGCACCAGCGGAGGGCTGAACCTGCTCCTCGACCAGTACGAGTACCGCTATCGGAGCTCCGACGGCGTCGAGCAGACCGTTGGCGGACCCTCGCCGGTGAGAATCACCGTCGACGTCGACGGCGCTGCTCCGGTGCCGACGACGATGCCGACGATCGCGGCTCGTTGCGGGATCGACCGACGTCCGATCGACGTGACCGACGACGAAGAGGCGCACTGGCTCGAGGCTTGCGTCTGGCCCGACCAGCCCGATCGGTTCCACCGGCTGGTCGCCGCGATCGGCATCGCACGGTCCACTCCCCCTGAAATCCTCGCCGGAGACGCGGTCGACTCGGTCGTGCCGGCGATCGAACACATCGGCCGCGCAGCACATCCGGTGGTGCTCAACTCATGGGTTCTCAACTACCTGACGTCCGACCAACGGCTCGCGTATCTCGCCGAGCTGGACCGGGTCGGCAGCGAGCGGGATCTGTCGTGGGTGTACGCCGAGGCGCCGGCCCTGATCCCTGAGCTGCCGACGGGGCCCGACCCGAAGGACCCCAACCTCACCGTGGTGTCGATGGTCCGCTGGCGACGCGGCGAGCGGTCCGTCGATCACCTCGCGACCGTGCACCCCCACGGGTTCTGGATGCACTGGCGCTGAGTTGCCCCGAGGCTCGTCAGAACGGTCCGGTGATCATGTAGGTGGACCCATCGAACGTCGTACCCGTGGGAGCGCGCTGCGAGTTGACGATGAGGCGCGTCCCCGATGGATCGAGCGCGGCGCCCGTCACTTCGGAGCCGTCGTGGCCGATGAATCGAACGAAGGGATCGGCGTGGCCGTCCGGCGTGATCAGCACGACCTCCATGTCGTCGCCGTCCTCGCACACGAACAGATTCCCCGTCTGCAGATGTACCGCGAGGTTGTCCGGCCCCTTGACGGGTGGACCCTCCCAGAACGTCGCAAGCCGGGCGCGGCGCAGATCGAGGCGGGAGACTCGGTTGTCGCCCTTGGTGGAGAGGTAGAGGACATCACCGTCGAGTGCGATCCCCTCCCCGCCCGGGAACGCTGTCGCACCGGGAGCGTCATAGCGGGTGGGGGTCCGGCCCGGCTCGCCGATCCCTCGGACGGGAACCCAGCTCATCGCACCATCCGCCGAGACGGCGAGCGCCTCCAGATTACCCTCCGACAGGTCGCCCCACGTGCGGGGCCGGAAGCGATAGAGGAGACCGTCGGGCTCGTCCTCGCTCAGGTAGACCACCTGGCGAGCGGGATCGGCGGCGGCCGCCTCGTGGCGGAACAGGCCCATCGCCGGCCGCGGCTGCGCAGACGTCCGGCCGAGTGGGTCGCACTCCCAGACCCGGCCGGTCGGGATCTCCTCGCAGGACAGCCAGGTTCCCCACGGCATCGCACCGCCTGCGCAGTTCCACGTGGTCCCATCCAGGATCGAGTAGGCGTCCACCACCCGGCCGTCGGTGTCGAAGCGGAGCGCGCCAGCGCCCCCGCCGCCGTCGGGCGCCTCGCTGTTGTTCGTGTAAATCCAGCCACCGTCGTCGAGGGCGAAGCAGGCGCCCCCGTCAGGGAAGAGGTGCCACCGATGGCTCGTGCTGGCGACCAGTTGTCCACTCGCGGCCAACAGCTCGGAGGTGAACCCCGCCGGCAAGAGCAGGCCGTTCACGTCCGGCGTGGTGGCCAGCGGGCCGTAGCGAGTGGTCTCTCGACGCCGGTCGGTCGTGGTGGTGACCTCGGAGGTCGTGACGTCCGACGGCGGTGTGGTGCCGGTGGTCGGTGGTGGTGCGGTCGTGATCGAGGGGCCGCTCGCCGGTGGCGTGGTCGCACTTCCGGCGTTCGGGCCGTCGTTCCCGCACGAGACGGCGATGCCGTCGACCACGACGACGAACCCGACCGATGCGGTCGTTCTCAGAAAGCGGCGGCGATCCATGGTCACGGCTCCTCTCCCTCCCCGCCTCCGGATTCCCACGCTGTGAGCTCGGCCCGTACTGCCTCGGCTCGACGGCTCAGAAAGTCCTTGCGGTCGGCCACAGAGCGGTCGAATTCGGCCATCGTGACGAACTCGCGGGAACCGGCCAGTCCGTCGGCGCGGATGAGGTCGGCGAGGCGGTCAGCCTGAGCGATCAACGCCGGCGTGTCCCAGACCTCGTCGAGCACCCATCCGACACGCTCGACGAAGTCGGCCCGGAACGTCGGGTCGTCCCACAGCCTCGAGGCGATGGTGGCGTCCTCCTTCGGCGGGAGGAGGACCGGCGCCCACGGCCCGACCTCGTAGGTGCTCCACGCCCCCATCCCGAGTGCGATGTCGGTGCCGTGCGGTAGGAACACGAACCGGTCGCTCGTGGGGTCGTGGTACATGTAGTAGTTGTTCGGGATCGAGAGCGGAACGTTGGGGGGATGGATGGCGTCGGGGAACAGGCCGGGCACGCCGAGGTCGTAGGCGTACCCGTCATGGCTCCCGACGAGTGCCTCGATGGCCCAATAGGTCATCAGCTGATCCACGTCGACGAGTTCCTCGATGGCAGCTCGGTACTCCTCGTCCGACGCCGTCTCGACCACCTCGATGACCGCGGCCAGGTCGCTCGTGTCGTCCTCGTCCTTGTTGGTGCGCAGCTCCAAGCCCATGTCGGGCTCGTCGGGCACACCGGCCAACTCGTAGAGGTTGCCGGTGGGGTCGGCGAAGTGCTGCGCGAGCATCCGCTCCTTGTACGTCTCGCGCAGCACGTAGATGCCGAACGTCTCACCGTTCACCGTCACCCGTGCGAGCGCGGTGCGAGGAGCGGGGATGCCGGCTGCCTCGTACACCGCGTAGACGAGCGGTTCGTTGACGAAGGAGTGGTCCCAGGTCGCATTGCCGAGCGTGAACCGGTCGACGTCGAACAGGGTCAGGTCGTCGACGAACTCGTCGATCTCGATGCTGAACCCGGGCTTCTTGTCGAAGGGCTGGGACTGTCCCCATCCCTGCTTGAGCCGCAGTCCCACGTCGTCGGCCGTGGTGCCATCGACCGTGAGACGCACCGGGATCCGGTCGTCGGTGGGCGGATCGAGCAGTGCGACGTTCTCGTCGCTGATCTGGATGTCGATCTCGTGGAGCACCGCCTGGTCGAACAGTTGCTCCGAGAGCTCCGAGAACGACGGCAACGGAGTCGTCGGGGTGTCGGCGGACGTGGTCTCCGGCGGCTCGGTGTCCGGTGGCGTGGTCTCCGGTGGCGTGGTCTCGGGCGCCGTGGTGTCCGGTGACGTGGTGTCCGCGGGCGGGGGATCCGAAACCGTCGGCGAGGCGGTACCACAGGCGACGGCCAGCAGACCGAGCGAGACGCCGAGTCCCAGCCAGCGCAAGCTCGGAGTCACG
>JBGSII010000113.1:0-1580 GCA_041742555.1 Ilumatobacteraceae bacterium | reverse complement strand
GCCGACGGCGAGCCGGGCGCGCCAGCGGCGTCGAGCGGCGGGCCGTAGAGCGACAGGTCGAGGTCGCGTTCGTAGTTCGACAGCCAGACCGCAACACGTTTGCCGGCGGGAGGGTTGAACCGGAACAGGTCGACGTCATCGGACGCCGTCGTGTACGAGATGTAGAGCTTGTCGGCCTGCAGCTCCTGCGCCGAGTTCGCGTCGTCCGCCGCATCGGTGGGTTCGGTGACGGTGATGACCCTCGGCGCGGAGGCGGCGATCACTCCCGTGGTCTCGAAGGTGGCGTTGGCCGCAACCGCGCCGAGCACGAAGCTGGGCAGGGCGTCGAACGAGATCGTGTACGGAACGCCGGGTTGGATACCGACGAGGGTGAAGACCGCGGTGGAGGCCGAGCGGTCGTAGATGCGGCGTGGCTCCGACAGCGGCAATGAAGCTGCCGGTGTCATCGACGACGTCCCACGCACGATCCGCCACCCGGCGGGGAGCACCACGTCGACGGTGCCGTCGAACGGGCCGGTGCCGCCGTTGGCCTGCACCGTCACGTCGTAGCGGACCGTCGCGGGCGCAGCGGCAGCCTCCTGCAAACCGGAGGTGACGAGATCGGCCGATTCCCAGGGGAAGTCCTGCGCCTCGAGCAACCCGATCAACACGTCGTTGAGCGTGATGTCCGCGGGCAGCGCGGCGGCGATGTCGTCGAGCGTCTTGGTCGCGATCGATGTGGTGAAATCGCGGATCCGAGCGCGGGCCTGTACCTGCCCGGTTGCCTGCAACTCGGCCAACGTGGCGGACGGGGCGCACGATGCAGTGACGCAGTCGAGCGTGAGGTCGGTGTTGCCGATCTCGTCGACGCGGAGCGAGCCGATGCCAGGTGTGGCGGCGATGGCGGTGCTGACGGGGAGGTCACCCACCTTGCTGACGCCGAGCCCGAGGGTGGCGAAGGTCTCCCGGAGGATGGGGGCATTTGCGGTTCGCATCGCGGCAATGTTGTTGATGCTGGTCGCCGGTGATGCCGACGCGATGCGGATCGGGATCCGGACCAGTTCGGGGTACTCGGCGAGCAGCTCGCGGGTGTCAGCACGCATCTCGAGTTCGATCAGCGTGGTCTGCGAGGTGAACCCGTCGATGCGGTTCGATGGGCCGAAGCAGGTCTTGCCCGTGAGCTGCTGCAGGCGCGTGCACCAGCCCGTGGTCGAGTTGATCAACAGCGTGTTGAGTGGGGTGCTCCCGAGTGCATACGCGGCGGCGCTGAGGTTGGCGAGCGGTGTGTTGGTGAGGTCGAGATCCTCGAGTTCGAGGCCGCCGACGCCGCCCGCTGCGATCAGCTGCCCGAGCGTGACGGTTTGCAGCGGTCGACCTTGGAGGCTCGCGGGGAGTCGGGACTCCCAGCCACCGTCGATCGGCACGGAGGAGAGCTGGGTCGAGTTGATCGATGGAACTCGGCTGAAGACGTTGGTGTAGTTGGAGAGTTCGTCGGCGCGTTTCAGGCCGCCGCCGGGAGCTCGCTTCAACCCACCGCCGGGTGCTCGTTTGACGCCGCCGCCGGGCGCGCGTTTCAGGCCGCCGCCGGGCGCTCGCTTGAC
>JBGSII010000112.1:0-6978 GCA_041742555.1 Ilumatobacteraceae bacterium | reverse complement strand
CAGTGCGGCCATCGCCGGGAGCACGAGGGCGGCGCCGACGCCTTCGAGCACCGACCAGCCGACCGTGAGGACGGCCACGGTCGGCGCCGCGGCGGTGAGCGCGGATCCGCAGGCGTAGATGACGAGCCCGATGACGAATGTGCGGCGCCGCCCGAGGATGTCGCCGATCTTGCCGCCGGTGAGCATGAACATCGCCATCACGAGGCTGTAGAGCGTGATGACCGACTGGATCGTCGTGACCGTGGTGTCGAAGTCCTCGACGAGCTGGCTGATGGCGACGTTCATCACCGACTGGTCGAGGACCATGATGAACTGCGCCCCGGCGAGTGCGACGAGGGGCAGCCAACGCTTCATCACCGGGACCGTAGTCCCACCGGCTCTGTTGTGCGGTGCCTCCCCAGGGGCTCGAACCCTGAACCAATGGATTAAAAGTCCACTGCTCTACCATTGAGCTAGAGAGGCGGGACCGGCGCGATTCGCGGGAGAAACCCCCGTTGAACCGTCTGCGCCGGATTGCGGTTGGCCATCGTACGGCCCGGCGCCCTGCGCGGCGACTTCCGATCGGCGTGTCGAAGGCTGCCAACGCCGAATTGCAGATTCCGAAGCGCGCTGGAGCGCCGATCTCTCGATGATGCGAGCGGTCAGGCGGCCTGTGGTGGGGCGAGGCCCGGCGGCGGACGTGCATGCTCAACGGGGTGACGCCGAGCGCGTACGTGATCATGTTCAACAACCGCCGACGGTTGCCAATGTTGTGCGCCCGCCGAAGCCACAGCGTGTCGTCGAGGTGCCGGTTGAGGCTCTCCACGTCGTTTCGTCGCCGGGGCGCCGACTGACGGTCAAGCACGCCACGTCGGCGGCCAATGCGTCGTCGAGTCCGATCGATCGTGGTGCGACGGATCAGACTTCGGTCGGCATCAGGAACCGGAGGTTGCCGTCGGAGTCATAGACGCCCTCGGGGTCGTAGTCGTCGACGTCCGCGAACAGGATCCCGACCAACTGGACGAGGTACCTCTCCAGTTCGTCCACGATGTCGGACGGGAGCAACTCGATCAGTGCGGTGTCGGCGTCGGCGATCAGCTGCCAATCGACGTCGAAGTAGTCGTCGGTGACGAGGCCGGCTTCGTGGACGCGGTACGCCACGTTGTGGATCATCCAGGCATCGTCGAGCAGCCCGGCATAGCCGTGTTCGTCTTCGGGCAGGACGTCGTCGGTGTCCTCCAGGTAGGTGTCGAGATACTCGACGACCGTTCGAGCCGCGGCCGACTCCGTGACATCGGCGAAGTACTCGAGGGCGGCGAGCGAGCCGACACACGTCTTCAGGTAGTAGTTCAAGAGGTTCGCGGCCTGATCGATGTCGTCGTCGGGAACCTCGTCGAGGTCGACGCCTCCCTCTTGGAGGAGACGAAGAACGAAGCCGACGATCTCGCGGTATCCCTCGTCGGGGTCGTACGCCTCGATGATCTCGGCGATCGACGGGTCGTCGTCACCGTCGGAGACCTCGGACCCTTCCTCGGCGATCTCGGCGAGAACGTCGAGGAGGCGCTCGTGGGCAGGGACCACGATGTCGCTGGCGCCCAGCAGCACCTGCCGCAGATCCTCGTCGGTCCGCTCGTCCTCGATCAGCGCATCGAGCCACGACCCCATCTCGGCGAAGGCGTCGTTGGATTCGTTGGCCCAGTACGCCGCGTCTTCGATCCGTTTGCGGCCGACGATGATGTCGCGGATGCTGTGCGAGACGTACCCCTCGTACCGGCGGAGCACGCCGAGTTGGTCCGCGAGCCCGGCCTGCGTCAGCGCGGTCGGCAGGATGTACGACACGCACAGGTGGGACATGCCGAGCAGGCGGTCGGACAGGTCGATGTACAGCCGGTCGGCCAACGTCGGGTTCGACGCCGGAAGGCTGCGGTCGAGGATGCACGGGATGATGCGCTTGTCGTTGCGTTTGCCGGTGTCGATCTCCTTGCGAACCCATTCGCTCGCGTCGGTCGACGACGACCACAACACGATCATGGCGTCGGAGGCTCCGACGGAGGACTCGATCTTTCCGAGCGAGTCGCCCGCGTTGAGCTCGAAGATGTCGACCCACGCGTCGACACCGCCGATCCGACGGAGCGCCTTGTAGATCTCGTTCGCGTCGATCTTGTCGTCACTCTTGTGTGAGATGAAGACCTTCATGACCCCTCCGATCGTCGAGCGCACGCTAGTCGATCCGACAGAGCCGATCAGCCGTGCTGGACGATGACGGTCGCTCCGTCGACGAGGTTTGTCGTAGATCTGCTTGGCGACGTCGTCGGCGTGGCGGATGCAGCCGTGGCTGCTGGGCGCCTAGCCGATCGGCGTCGGCTCGGGGGGTGCCGTTGATGCGCTGAACGCCGTGGAAGCCGACAGCGCCTGTGAAGCGGACCATCCACTTCATCGTCTCGGCCGGGTTCTTGGAGTAGTAGGTGTCGCCCGAGGTGAGTGCGGTCACGAGTCCAGTAGCCGGTCCCCGGCAGTTCTCCTGGCTTGCAGGGACAGTACGTCTCTGCCCGCCTTGCGTTCCCGGATCGCCAGAATCCGTTCCCAGTCGCCGGAGCGCGCTCACGACGAGCT
Source organism: Ilumatobacteraceae bacterium (assembly GCA_041742555.1). GTDB lineage: Bacteria > Actinomycetota > Acidimicrobiia > Acidimicrobiales > Ilumatobacteraceae > Sva-07. The sequence goes on along the minus strand of JBGSII010000112.1, from coordinate 4,386 downwards.
GGCCACACTGGGTTTCGCGCCACCCTCAGAGAGGCGGGACCGGCGCGATTCGCGGGAGAAAGCCCCGTTGAACCGTCTGCGCCGGATTGCGGTTGGCCAGACGCTCTGCGCGGCGACTTCCGATCGACGTGTCGAACACCGCCAGAGGAATTCGCCGATTCCGAAGCGCGTTCGAACGCCGGTCTCTCGATGATGCCAAGCCACAGTGTGTTGTTGGCTGGACTCGCTCGAGCTGGCATGTCAGATCAGGTCGAGGCCTGCGAAGATGGTGGCGTGACGACGCTCGGACACTGCGAGGTGCGCATCACGTGCGGCTCGCGGGAGGAGGCCGCCAAGATCGCCGACGCGCTGGTCGAGGCCAATCTGGTGGCGTGCGCTCACCTCGTGCCGATCTCGAGCGTCTACGAGTGGAGGCAGGTGATCGAACACGACGACGAGGTGCTGATCACCGCGGCGACCCGCGTGGATCGCTTCGACTCGATCGTCGAGACGGTGCGCTCGCTGCACTCCTACGAACTGCCGGCGATCACCGCAGTGGCGCTCGACGGTTCCCACGACTACCTCGCGTGGATCGACGACCAGACCCGGCGCTGACCGCCGAGAGGGCCCTCACCGAGTGGCGACCCTTCGGCGGCACTCGTCACGCGAGCGCTCGACGGTGCAGCCAGTCGACGACCGCATCGAAGAAGGCGTCGGGTTCGTCGAGCCACGGCACGTGACCGCTGTGCTCGAAGATGACCGTCTCGCCGTCGGGCAGGCGGCGGGCGATGCGCTCGGACTGCGGCCATGCGCAGAACGCGTCGTGGCGCCCGGCGAGCAGCAGCACCGGGACGTCGACCCGGTCGAGGCGGTCGACCGAGCTCCATCCTCCCAGCACCTCGAATCCCCGACGCATCGCATCCGCACGGAAGAGGGTGCCGCTCATCGCGTCGCGCATCGCGTCGCCGCCGACACGGTGGACGTAGGCGGGAGCGAGCCGGTCCATGAACGCCGCGTACTCGTCGTCGGTCTGCGGCATGGTCGCGAGCATCTGGGCGAACTCGTCGGGCATCGGTGGGCCGTCGGGAACGGGCGGTTCGTCGGTGCCGGGCTGGCCAGGTGTGGTCGTGACGAGGATCGCCGCCCGGACGGCGTCGGGTTGGGAGACCAGCATCTCCTGGGCGATGAAGCCGCCGTAGGAGTGACCGATCACGATGACCGGCTCGTCGGAGACGTGTCGGGCGACCGCCACCGCGTCGGCTGCCCACTGCTCCATCGTCGCCGTCCCGACGTCGCCGGTCGAGCGGCCGTTGCCGCGGTGGTCGAGGTAGACGAGGCGCAGGTGCTCGGCGAGCTGGTCGAGCGTGCGCAACATCTGGTGGTCGACGCCGAGGCCGCCGTGGAGCACCAGTGCGACGGGTCCGTCGCCGACGATCTCCACGGCGATGGTTGCACCGTCGACGTCGATCGTGTCCATGTCGACGTTCAACTCTCGATCCGCCGACCGCCGACGAACGCGGCGACGACGGGATGGTCGGTGAGTGATGCGGGGGCGTCGAGGCCGTGGCGTGCCATGAGGGCCTGGAAGCCCTCGGAGGTGCTGAACTCGTCGAAGACCTCCTTCGACGGGCAGGTGTCGATGATGACGATGCCCTCAGGGGTCCGGATGCACGCCGCGAACTGCATCGCGTCGGGCGGGATCTCGGCGATCATCGCCTCGTACCGAGCCGCCAGGTCGTCCGGGTCACCGCGGTACGTCCACAGAGAGCAGTGCACGATGCGAATGGTAGGGCGCTGGCGGCCGGCGTGCCAGAGGCCGATGCACCGCGGTGGATGCGTGACCGGGTGGCGAGTGGCTCAGGCGACGAGGTCGAGCGCCAGGCGGAGTCCGGCGTCGATCTGGGCGAGCGTGTCGTGATCGAGCGCTCCCACGCGCTCGCCGAGTTGCCGCTTGTCGAGGGTGACGATCTGCGACACGTTGACGACCGAGTCCTTCGACAACCCCGACCGGCTCGCCGGCACGGCGACGTTGCCAGGTGCGGCGGCGAGATCGACGTTGCTGCTGATCGCCACGGCGATGATGGTGCCGATTCGGCTCAGGTTGAACGAGTCGGCCGACACGATGAGCACGGGACGGCGTTTGCCGGGCCCGGATCCGGTGGGGGACGGAAGCTCGGCCCACCAGATCTCGCCGCGCCCGATCACCAGTCCTCGTCGATGGCGAGCGCCTGAAGTTCAGCCAGGGCGGTGTCGAGCTCGGATGGTCGCTCGCTGTACACGTCGTCGAGCCGTTCGGTGATCTCCGTGGACTCGTCGGAGTCGAGCAGCTTGGCGAGGGCTTCGGCGTACAGCTCCGATCGCGAGATCCGCCGGCGCCGGGCGAGTCGGTCGGCTGCCTCGAAGATGGGGTCCGGAATCGAGACAGCGGTCTTCACGACCGGTGAGTATAACCGAGTCATACCGGACGACTGAACAGGTCCTTGCCGGCACCCCGGGCGAGGAGCCGGGTCAGCCAGTCCTCGATCGGCAACCCGGCACGGCGTGCGGCGGCTCGCAGGTCGCCGAGCACCTCGGGCGGCATGTGGATCTGGATGGAGACGAAATGATCGGGGATTGTTTCCATGATGCGTCCTTTCGACAACGCTCATGGGGGAGCCGGTCCTGTTCACCGTAGAGATGCGGTGTCACAGAGTTGTCGGGAGCGTCGTCAGGGCGGCCCGGGTCGGGTCGGTCTCCTCGAACAGTTCCCGGGCAGCGGAACCCGCCGCTGGATCTCCCCGGGATGCTTTCCGGGATCCGACACCAGATCCGGGGAGACCGCCCGGGTACGGTCGGTCCATGTCGCGGATCATGCCGACGTACAACGACAAGAGCACCGCGAGGAGCGTGGACGCGATGAGCACGACGGTGAGCAACAAGATCGGGCCGACGAGGGCCTCGAGCTTGATCCCCTTCACCTCGCTGTCGGCGAAGGGCCGTACCCACCAGTTCGCCAGCAGGCCGACGCCGAGGGCAGTCCCGACGATGATCAGCGCCACAAGTTCCGACACGAGGCACGGCGATCGTCGACGACGTGACTGACGTCCGTCCCGACATCCCCGAAGTCGACCGCACCGACGTTCACCACCCGAAGGCGTCACCATGCACGAAGCACACCCCACACCGCTGTGCGGTCCGGTCAGCAACATTCGGCGAGGGCCGGGGTGACACACTGCTGAGTCATGCGCGCCTGGCAGTTCACGAACACCCACGAGCCACTGGTGCTCGCCGACGTTCCCGTGCCGGTCGCCGGGCCGGGCCAGGTCGTGCTCGACGTGGTGTCGGCCGGGCTGTGCCACTCCGACGTCGGGGTGCTCGAGGACGAGGGCTGGCTGCCGATGCTGCCACGACGGCCGGTCACGATGGGCCACGAGGTCGCCGGCGTCGTCGTCGAGGTGGGTGAGGGCGTCACCGAGTGGTCGGTCGGAGCTCGCGTCGGCGTCTGCCCGATGACCAGGGCTGGTGCGCCCGGCTACGGGTACGACGGCGGCTTCGCCGACAAGATCCTGGTCGACGAGATCACGCTCGTCGCGATCCCCGACAACGTGCCGTTCGCGCTCGGGGCCGCCGGCACCGACGCAGGAATGACCTCACACCACGCGGTCATTGCCAAGGGACGCGTCGGGGCAGGGACCAAACTCGGGATCATCGGGCTCGGCGGTCTCGGACAGATCGGTGCACGTGTCGGCGTGCTGGCCGGCGCGGAGGTCTACGCGGCCGAGATCGACGAGGACGTGTGGGATCTCGCCGACGAGCTCGGCATCACGGGCATCGCCCGATCGATCCGCGACTTCGCGGACCGGCAGCTCGACGTGATCATCGACTTCGCCGGGTTCGGCACGACCACCGCCGAGGCCATCGAGACCGTGCGCTTCGGAGGCCGCGTGGTGCAGGTCGGCATGGGCAAGCTCGAGGCGACGATCTCGACCAGGGACCTCATCATCAAGGAGTGCGAACTCGTCGGTGCCAGGGGCGGGACCAGCGACGACATCGCCGGCGTGTACGAGCTCTTCGCCAGCGGACAGCTGGCGCCGCACTACACCGAGATCGGCTTCGACGACATCCCCGACGGCCTGGATCGCCTCGCCCGCGGTGACGTGAAGGGCCGGCTCGTCGCACGGATCAACGACGCCCACGGACGGCCTCGCTGACGAACGTCGGTCGGCTCCACAGACCGCCGACCCCCTGTACGATTCGTGCCGCCACAGTTCCGGAGTCCGGAACGGATCGCGCATGGATTGCCCCTCGCGCGCCTCGGGCCAGTCGCCGCCGGAAGCCTGATCATCGTCCGCCCGATTCGTGGCGGACCGAGCAGGTACGCCGGGCTCGGGCGTCGTCTACCATCTCGCGACAGTGCACGCTGCGATC
>JBGSII010000111.1:0-2355 GCA_041742555.1 Ilumatobacteraceae bacterium | reverse complement strand
CCGAGACCTCGTTCGTCGTGGTCGCCGCGCCACGCCACGACACGATCGACGAGGCGGTGTGGTTCGCCAACCAGCTCATCGACCAAGGGGTGGGGGTCCCCTCGGCAATCGTCAACCGTGCGCACCCACGGTTCGGCGACGGCTCTGCGGCCGACGCGATCGCTGCTGCCGACGAGGCACAACGGGCCGGCAACGACGTCCTCGGTGGGCTGTGGGCCAACGTGGCGGCCTTGCGAACGATGCGCGATCTCGAACTCGCGGTGATCGCACCGCTCGCCGACATCGTCGGCGGCGACCGGCTCGTCGTGCTCCCGTTGCTCGACAGCGACGTCCACGACCTCGACGGATTGCTGCTGATCGCCGAGCATCTCTTCGACCATCCGGCCGTCGACGGGTAGCGTCTGGGCCGTGCACATCCTGCTTGCCACCGATGCCGACTGGATCGTCGACGAGGTCACCGCCGCACTGGGCGACGACAACGTCCACTTCACCGTGTGCCGTGAAGGTCGCGCGGTCTCGGGTCAGGTCGCCGAGCGGATGCCCGACCTCGCAATCCTCGACCTCCAGGTCGGCTCGATGGGGGCGATGGCGGTCACGATGTCGTTGCGCCTCGACGAGTCGGCGGGCGTGGTCGGCCACGTCCCGGTGCTGATGTTGCTCGATCGGCGAGCCGACCTCCACCTGGCGCGTCGAAGCGGAGCCGAAGGCTGGCTCGTCAAGCCGCTCGACGCCCTGCGCCTGCGTCGCGCCGCCGATGCGATCCTCGCCGGCGGCGTCTACACCGAGGGTTTGGCTGCCGACGCGGCACCGGTCGAACCGATGGTGCCACTTCCCGAGACCGCCGACGAGGCCGCCGAACAGCCGGAGAATTCGCCGGAGGAAGAACCCGTCACCGCTGGATAGCATTGCCAGCCGCTACGGGGTGTAGCGCAGCTTGGTTAGCGCGCCACGTTCGGGACGTGGAGGCCGGAGGTTCAAATCCTCTCACCCCGACGAAGAAAGCCCTGGTCACGGGACTGCGAGAGCGGCCCCGACCGGGGCTTCCGTCGTTTTCGACCATCTTGGGAGCCATCGTGGGAGCCATTCGAGGCGTAGAGTGGGCGGGACCAACGGAAGGGGATCCGCCATGGTCAGCAAGTCTCCCAGCCGCTCCCACGGCGAAGGGTCGATCTACCGGAGCGACTACACGCGGTCGAGCAGCGGCGTGACCGTCGAGCGGTGGGTCGCATCGCTCGACCTCGGCGTCGGTCCCAACGGCAAGCGGCTGCGGAAGAGAATCACGGGTCCGACTCGCAAGGCGGTCGCCGACAAGCTGCGCGAGCTCCAACGCCAACAGGACGCCGGCGTCGACGTGCGCAAGAAGTCGATCACTGTTGCCGACCTCGCCAACGAGTGGCTGACGCACCTGGAGCAGAACGAGGGCACGAAGGAGGAGAGCACGATCCTGCGGTTGCGTCCGCGTATCGAACGGCACATCATCCCGGCCGGGCGGATCGGTGGACGCCAGCTCGACCAGCTGACCGTCGCTCGGGTCGAGGCGTGGCTACGTTCCGAGGCCGAGTCCGGCGGCAAAGGTGGCAAGCCGCAGGCGAAGTCGACGTGTCGGGACTACAAGCAGATGCTCGGCGAGATGCTCGAATGGGCGGTCGCCCGTCGGTACATCACCTGGAACCCGGCGCGGCTCGCGAAGTTGCCGAAGGACCGGTCGGCGACCAACCCGGACGCACCGGCGGTGTACAGCACCTCGCGAGCCAAACGATCGTTCACCCGAGACGAGTACGCAGCGGTCATGCGTGCGCTGACCGCAACCGGCGCCGGCGAGTTCATCACTGCGACCCCAAACGCCTACTTCGTCACACTGCTGAACATCGGGGCGCGGCCGGGCGAGGTCGATGCCCTGCGATGGGCGCAGGTCGACATCGACAACCGGACGATCACCATCGACCGAGCCATCAAGCGCGCCGATGGCGGACGCCCGCTCAGCATCGGGCCGACCAAGACCGGCAACCGCCGCGACGTCGAGATGACCGACGTGCTGCTGGCGACCCTACGCCGCCATCGCATACACCAAGCCGAGGTCCGCCTCGCCTCCGGGGGCCAGTGGACGACCGACGCTCGTTGGACCGATCTCGTCTTCACCTCGGAGGTGGGCACACCGATCGACCCGTCGCACGCCCGCCGAGACTTCAAGAAGATCTGCGCCCACGCCGGCGTGCCGACGCTGTCGCTGTACGAGCTACGTCACACGGTCGCGTCGCTGATGGTCGACTCCGACGTCCCCCTCCGCGAGGTCGCCGACCTGCTCGGCCACAAGGACCTGGAGATGGTCGTCAAGCGATACCGCCACCGCACCGA
>JBGSII010000110.1:0-4397 GCA_041742555.1 Ilumatobacteraceae bacterium | reverse complement strand
CACGGGCCGGCACAGGCCGGCGCCGAGGTCCATCAACACCTGGTTCCAGATCCAACCGTGACCGGCCGGCACGACCGCATTGGCGATGGCCTGGGCGCGCTTCGGAGTCAGCCGCTCCCCGACCGTGCGTGCGAGCACCCGCGCGATGTTCGTGTCGACCACACCGACATCGTGTTCGAACGCGAACGCAAGCACCGCGCGAGCCGTGTAGGGACCGACGCCCGGGAGTGCCAGCAAGGCGTCGAGGTCGCCAGGCAGCACTCCCTCGTGCCGTTCGACGACCAAGTGGGCAGCGCTGTGCAGGTTGCGCGCCCGGCGTGGATAGCCCAATCCCTGCCAGAGCCGCAAGACATCACCGAGCGACGCCGACGCGCACGCCGCGGGATCGGGAAACCGATCGAGGAACGCGCGCCACTTCGGGATGACCCGTTCGGCCTGAGTCTGTTGCAGCATCACCTCGGCGACGAGGATCGTCCACGGATCACGTTCCGCGCGCCACGGCAGATCGCGCAGCTGCGGCACGCCCCATGCGAGGACGGCGCCCGGCTCGATCACATCGAGGGGGTCAGTCGGCCCAGACGTCGGTGCCGTCGTACGGCCGTTTGCGCTCGGGAGCGAACTCGCGCTTCCAGATCAGCACCTTGCGCACGAAGTAGCACACTTCCTTGCCGTCCTGGTTGAACCCCTTCGTCTCCACCTTGACGATGCCGCGGTCGGGCTTCGACTTCGACTCGGTCACTTCGAGCACACGGGTCTCGGCGTGGATGGTGTCGCCGTGGAACGTCGGGAACTTGTGCTGAAGTGTCTCCACCTCGAGGTTGGCGATCGCCGCGCCGCTCACGTCGGGGACACTCATTCCCAAGACGAGGCTGTACACGAGATTGCCGACCACCACGTTGCGGCCCTGCACCGATTCCGCTGCGAACCAGTCGTTGGTGTGCAACGGGTGGTGGTTCATCGTGATCATGCAGAAGAGATGGTCGTCGTACTCGGTGATCGTCTTACCGGGCCAGTGGCGCAAGACATCGCCCGGGGTGAAGTCCTCGAGATACCGGCCGAAGGGGCGTTCGTGCACTGTCATGGTCGTGACGGTATCGCCGCTGGTCCAGCGGCGCGAAAGCGTCATCCGTCGGGGGTCGTGCTGCTGTCGTCAGGCTCGGATCGCAATGTCGCCGCGATCGCCGGATCTGACTCGGCGTCGACGGCGGGCCGCTTGCCACCGAAGCGCAGCGCGAAGTCGATTCTCGTCTCGCCCCGCTCCGATTCGGCCCGAGCGAGATCGCGCAATCCCACGAGCCGATCGCGCTTCTCGATCTTCCACGGGCCGACCCGCAGCGACGCGTACGAGAGCGCTCCGATCGCGATCGGCATCAAGTACTGTGCCGACCGGTACGTGGCGATGGCGGGCGCTGCCACTCGGCGGGGCACGCCGAAGCCGACCAGCGCGGTCAGATACGTCGCCTCGACCACGCCCAGTCCTCCCGGGAGGATCGGAATCGCCGCCAGGACGTTTGCGAGCCCGAACGCGACCAGCAACGCATCGAGGGGAAGCGTCACGCCGAACGCACGAAGAAATACCCAGAGCGACGCAGCGTCGAGCAACCAGTTCAACATCGCCCAGAAGACGACGCGCCGCAACAGTCGGCGATCGGAGATCAACTCCGCGAGCCGCTCGGCCACCTGGTGGAGCACTGCAGCGAATCGTTCCTCGTCGAAGCGCGCCTTGCGGGCGATCCAACGAAGCAACTGTTCGGCCCGCCCCGAACCGTCCATCACCCCGATCACGAGCACAGCGGCAAGGCCCATGATGATGATGCCGAGGAGCGCCGCGAAGGCGTACCCCTCGTTGACGCCACGGAACGGGATCGACATGGTGAGACCGGTCCAGAAGATGATGTTCAACACCACAGCAGACCCGATCCCGGCGGTCGCGAGCGCGAAGCCGGCGTCGGGGCCGCTGATCCCCGACAACGTCAGCAGCCGATAGCCGAGCGCGGAGCTTGCTGCGTTGCCGCCGGGCACGATGTTCGAGAGGGCCTTCGTGCTCAGCTGGATCCGGAAGATACGCGCGACGGAGATCCGCCGCCCGGCCGATCCGAGCGTCGCCCTCGTGAGCAGTGCGTACGCCAGCAGAGCGAGGATCTGGAGAGCGAACCCCGCGGCCAGCAGCCCCGGGTTGACCTCGCGAACGGTCTCGATCGCCTGCTGGAAACCGTTGAGGACTCCTGGGAGCAGGAACACGCCGATGACGATCAGCAACAGGACCTTGATCGTGAATCGGATCGGCCTGATCCGTCGGCGCGGGGCGGGGGTCCCGCGAACCAGCGCCGGGAGCTCGCCGGTGGGCAAGACGTCGCGATCCATCTCGTGTGTGCGGTCGTCGTCGACATCGTCGAGACCGGGCACCGGGACGGTCTCGGATCGATCGCTCGTCGCGTCGCTCATCGTCGCCACCGCATCGATCAGAAGAGGTCGACCATCTGGCAGAGCCGGGCACGGAGCTGAGGAGCGAACGCCGCGTCGGTCTTGCCGAGGTGCACGACGACCAACTCCTGATCGGGCGCGACCACGATGTACTGGCCTTCGTGTCCATGACAGGCCAGGCTGGCCGGCACCTCCGGCCACATCCACCAGTGCCGGCCGTAGTCGCAGCCGTTCTCGTCGTCGTGCGAGACCGGGGTACGTGCATGGTCGACCCAGCCCTTGGGCAGGATCCGCACGCGGTCGGCGGTCACGCCATCGTTGCGGTACAGCTCGCCGAACCGGGCGAAGTCCCGAGCGGTCGCGAACACGTACGACGAACCGACGAAGTCGCCGGCGTCGTCGAACTTCGGGATCGCGGAATCCATGCCGACCGGGCCGAAGAGCCTGTCACGAAGGAACGCCTCGACCGCCTCCCGACGCCCTCGCGGGTCGCCACCAGGACCACCGTTGACGATGTCGCCGAGGATGCGAGCGATGATGTTCGTGGTGCCCGACGAATAGCTGTAGAACGTGCCGGGCTCGTGGTCGAGGGGCAGCGCCGCGGCATAGGCAGCGTGGCTGGGACCGCTCTCGCCGTACAGCATCTCGATGCAGTGCGAGACTTCGTCGTCGACGTAGTCCTCGACGAACCGCAGCCCAGAGCGCATCTCCAGCAGCTGCAGCGTGGTGATCTCGGCTTTCGCCGAGCCGGACCATTCGGGCACCGGCGCGGGTGCGGTGACGTCGAGCAGACCGTCGCCGACCAAGATCCCGACAGCTGCGTGCGTCATCGATTTGGCCATGCTCCACGAGGTCAGCGTCGAGTGGGCCGTGATCTCGATCGCCGGCTGGAAGATGTTCTCGGGCTGGATCCCGTAGCGCTCGACGACCACCTCGCCACGGTGCTGGACCACCAGCGCGAGCGTCACCCCCTCGCCGGCGGGACGCCGGAACAGCTCGTCGACGAGCTCGGTCAGGTCGGGCACGTCGCCGACGTTAGTTCGCGCCGGCCAACCGGTCGGCGAGGCCGACCAACCCGTCGACGTCGTGCACGTCGACGGCGAGCAACGGGAGCTCGACCACGACGACATCTTCGGCGAGGTCGGCAAGACCTGCGATCTCCTCGCGTTCCGCCGTCGCCAACTCGGTGAGCTCGTCGTGCCAGGCGAGCTGCTCGGCGAGCGGTCCATCGGCGAGACCATCGAGCGCTGCGCGATCGGCAGCGGTGAGCTGCTCGGGCATCGGATGAATCAGGTTGACGACGACGCCGGCAAAGGGGAACGAACCGTCACGAAGCGCACCGATCAGGTGCTCCGCTTCGCCGATCGCCTCGGCGCGCGGACTCGACACGACGACGAACGAGGCGCCTTCGGAGCGCAGGAGGACGGAGACCTCGCCCGCACGACGGCGCAGCCCCGGTTCGATGTTGGCGAGCGACCGGAAGAACTCGACGGTGTCCTCGACGATCTGCGGACCGGCGAGGCGCCGCACCGCCCAGAGAAACATCGACGCTGCGGCGTTGGTGACCTTCGCGAATGCTCGCTGGCCGACCGTCAAGGCCCGGTAGACGGGATGACCGAGAAATCCGATCAGCCGGTCGGGCGCCTCGAGCAGGTCGATGGCGTGTCTGGACGGTGGTGTGTCGACGATGACGAGGTCCCAGTTCCCGCTGGTGTGGAGCTGGTGCAGCCGTTCGATCGCCATGTACTCCTGGGCCCCGGCCAACGAGCCGGAGATCGCTCGGTACACGGGATTCTCGAGGATCGCCGCCGCCTGCTTGGGATTCGCGGTCTGTTCGTGGACCAGTCGATCGAACGTTGACGCTGCGTCGAGCATCAACGCCCAGAGCTCGCCGTCGCCGCTGTCCGTGCCGACACCAGGAACGCCGGTGACCCGATGCGGCGCGTCAGCGGCCTGGCCGGCCTCCAGGCCGA
>JBGSII010000109.1:0-2946 GCA_041742555.1 Ilumatobacteraceae bacterium | reverse complement strand
GGCGGTGACCCCCGCCCCGGCACCGAGCGCCGGCACGTCGGTCGAACCGACCAGCGACACCACCGGCTGATGGTCGTCAGCGTCGCTGTGACAGCCAGGTCGCAGCGGCGTCCTCGATGAGACGTTTCGGTTCGGCGAAGGCCCTGTCTTCGCCGTAGGCATCGACGAGAGAGACGACCTCCAATCCCGCCGGCACCGTGATGTCGCCCCGCTCGTCGGAACCGACGATGGCCAGGACCGGGACGTGGTATTCGGCGGCCACCGAGGCGATCCCTCCGACGACCTTGCCGGAGGCGCTGGTGTCGTCGAGGCACCCTTCGCCGGTGATCACCAGATCTGCACCTTCGAGGTGGTCGTAGAGATCGAGTTCGTCGGCGACCAGTTCGAACCCGGGCAACAGCGTTGCGCCGAGCGCGGCGAGAGCGCCGCCGAGGCCCCCCGCCGCGCCACCGCCCGGCATCGCCGTGACGTCGACGCCGAAATCGTCGACGAACATCTGGCTTAGCCGCTCGAGACGACGGGTGAGCAACGCCACCTGCGCTGGCGTGGCACCCTTCTGCGGGCCGAACACGGCCGCTGCGTCGGTGAACGACGTGGTGACGTCGCAAGCAACCAACAGCTCCACCTGCTTGAGTCGCGCGATCGCGGTGATCGCCCGGATCGCCCCGAATCCGCCGTCGGTCGTCGCCGAGCCCCCGAGGCCGACGATGATGCGGCGAGCGCCGGCGTCGAGGGCATGGTCGATCAGTTCGCCGGTGCCCGTCGTCGTCGCGTTCAGCGGATCGTTTCCGGGTGCGCCGCCGACGAGCGTGAGTCCACTCGCCTTCGCCATCTCGATGACGGCGGTGCCCTTCGACAGCCTCCACGCTGCGTCGACCGTGTCGCCGAGCGGACCGGTCACCGTCGAGGTGCGGTTCGCTCCGCCCAGCGCGTCGAGCAGTCCATCGCCGCCGTCGGCCATGGGCACCTCGGCGCACTCGATCCCCAGCTCCCAGCACGCGTGTCCGATCGCCGCCGCGACTTCTGCCGCGGTGAGGGTGCCCTTGAACTTGTCGGGAGCGGCGACCACGCGGCGGATGGACACGTCGGGGACCATACCCGCGACCCGATTGTCGACCGCAGTAGTCGGGAATCGTGCCGGTAGCATCGCTGACCATGGCTGTGACCGTTCGTATTCCCACCACCATGCGCCCGTTGACGGGTGGCGACAAGCAGGTCGTCGTCGAGCCGGGCACGCTCAACGACATCGTGGCGGCGCTCGAGGCGGCACACCCGGGCATGGCTGATCGTCTGGTCGACGAAGACGGCGCCTTGCGCAAGTTCGTGAACGTGTTCGTCGACGACGACGACGTCCGATACCTCGACGGACTCGACACCGCGGTCGCCGACGGACTCACCGTCTCGATCATCCCCGCCGTCGCCGGCGGCTGACCCGACTCCCGGCTGCACCGACCGACCCACCCACTCACCCAACCACGTTTGCGTGCAGATCCGGCTGGGCCGGGTCATCCACAATGCAACACAGACGTGGGGGCGAGGGGGAGACGACGGTGGGCGGTTGCGGGATTAGCAGTCGGCGCCGTAGAGTGCTAACCGGCGCCGGTCGGGATCTCCGTCGGCGCAACGACACTCACGAAGCTTCGAACACGTCCAACGGAGGACACACAAGATGGCGAAGATGATCGCATTCGACTCCGAGGCTCGCCGAGCCCTCGAGGCCGGGATGAACCAGCTGGCCGACGCAGTGCGCGTCACCCTCGGTCCGAAGGGCCGCAACGTCGTGTTGGACAAGAAGTGGGGCGCTCCCACGATCACCAACGACGGTGTCTCGATCGCAAAGGACATCGAGCTCAAAGACCCCTACGAGCGCATCGGCGCCGAGCTCGTGAAGGAGGTCGCCAAGAAGACCGACGACGTCGCAGGTGACGGCACCACCACCGCGACGGTGCTCGCGTGGACGATGGTGAGCGAGGGCCTGCGCAACCTGGCCGCCGGTGCCAACCCGATGGGGATCAAGAAGGGCATCGAGGCCGCCACGAAGCGTGCCACCGAGCGCATCCACGAACTCGCCATCGAGGTCGACTCCAAGGAGCAGATCGCCCAGGTCGCCGGTGTCTCCTCGGCCGACCCCGCCATCGGCGAGACCATTGCCGACGCGATCGACAAGGTCGGCAAGGACGGCGTCATCACCGTCGAGGAGTCCAACACCTTCGGTATCGAACTCGAGTTCGCCGAGGGTATGCGTTTCGACAAGGGCTACATCTCGCCCTACTTCGTGACCGACACCGATCGTCAGGAAGCAGCGCTGGAGAACCCCTACCTGCTGCTCGTCGGCTCCAAGATCTCGAACATCCGCGACCTGGTCCCGGTGCTCGAGAAGGTCATGCAGACCAGCCGTCCGCTCGTGATCGTCGCCGAGGACGTCGACGGCGAGGCCCTGGCGACCCTCGTGGTCAACAAGATCCGCGGCACCTTCACCTCCGTCGCCGTCAAGGCCCCGGGCTTCGGTGAGCGCCGCAAGGCGATGCTGGCCGACATGGCCATCCTCACCGGTGGCCAGGTCATCTCCGAAGAGGTCGGGCTCAAGCTCGACAACGCCACCCTCGACCTGCTGGGCACCGCCCGCAAGATCGTGGTGACCAAGGACAACACGACCATCGTCGAGGGTGCCGGCAACGAGGACGACGTCAAGGGCCGCATCGCCCAGATCCGTCGTGAGATCGACGACACCGACTCCGACTGGGACCGCGAGAAGCTCCAGGAGCGCCTCGCCAAGCTGTCCGGCGGCGTGGCCGTCATCAAGGTCGGCGCCGCCACCGAGGTGGAGCTCAAGGAGAAAAAGCACCGCATCGAGGACGCACTCAGCGCCACCCGTGCGGCCATCGAGGAGGGTGTGGTCGCCGGTGGCGGCACCGCTCTTCTCCGGGCACGCGCTGGTCTCGCCGA
>JBGSII010000108.1:0-10053 GCA_041742555.1 Ilumatobacteraceae bacterium | reverse complement strand
GGCAGTGGGGGCATGGCGTCGAAGCTGACCGCGGCTCGGATGGCATCGTGGTCCGGGCTGCGAAGTGTGATCGCGCGGGCGTCGCGCCCTGATGTTCTCGCCGGCGCCGTGTCGGCCGAACTGGTCGGAACGACGTTCGAGGCGCACGACCGGACGTTGTCGGCACGAAAGCTGTGGATCGCGTTCGCCTCCGAGGTGATGGGTGCAGTCGAGGTCGACGCCGGCGCTGAACGAGCGCTGACCGATCGGCCCAACAGCCTGCTCCCCGCCGGTGTCGTCGCCGTGAACGGGACATTCGCGGAGGGTGACACCGTCGACATCGTCGGACCCGGCGGTCGTGCGTTCGCCCGCGGATTGGCCGCCGTCGACGCCGTTACGGCTCGGCGGGCGCTGGGTCTGAGAACCGCCGACCTTCCCGACGGCGTCAACCACGAGGTCGTCCACCGCGACGACCTCGTCGTGCTCCCCACCTGAACACCCACGTTTGCGTTGCACTTCGGATGAACCGCACCATCCGAATTCGTGCGCAAACGGGGTGAGGGTGAGGGCGAGGGGTTGGCTCAGGACGGGCGGAGGCGGCGGCGGACGGCGTCGAGTTCGGGGGCCTTCAGCAGCACGAGGACCGCGAGGTAGATCGCCGATCCGACCACGGTGCCCACGACGATCCTGACGACGGCGTCGATGCCGGCGTTCCCGCCGACCTGCTGAGTGGCGAGCCAGACGGCCTCGGCCATCAACAGCGCGGCGAGCAGCATCCGAGCGATGCTCGCCAGCAGCGGGCGGACCGCGAAGCCGGGGACCTTGTAGCTCAGGATCTGCATCGACCACAACGAGGAGATCATGTAGGCGATCGCGAACGCGAGCCCGAGGCCGAGCACGCCGTAGCGGTCGACGAGCACGAACGCCAGCACGATGTTGATCAGGTTCTCGACCACGTTGATCTTGAACGGCGTCTTGGTGTCCTTGTGCGCATAGAAGCCGCGCAACAGGAACATGTAGATGGAGAACGCCCCGAGTCCGAGTGCGAGGCCCGCCAGCGCTCGCTGTGCGGCGTCGGCGTCCTCGGCGCTGAACTCGCCCCGCTGCAGCAGCGCTCCGATGATCGGTTGGCGCAGAACGAAGATCCCGACGCCGGCGGGGATCGTGAAGAGCGCCGTCATCCGCAGGCCGAGCGACGCCTGATCGACGAAGCCGGCTCGGTCGCGGCGGGCGACCGACCGCGACATCTCGGGCTGGAACGTCGTGGCGATCGACACGGCGAGGAGACCATGGGGGAGCACGAAGAACGTGAACGCGTTGATGTACGCGGATGCGTCGCTCGAACCCGGTTCGGCCAGGTTGCGCACGACCAACAGCGCGACCTGGTTGGCGACGACGAACCCGATCGTCCAGAACGACAACGACAGCAGCTTTCGAACGGCCGGGTGGCGGACGTCGAGGTTCGGCCGGAATCGGAAACCGGTGCGAGCCATCGCCGGCAGCAGCACGATGGCCATCGAGGCGATACCGAGCGTGGCGCCGAGCCCGAGGGTCCACCGGAGCCGATCGTCGTCGAGCACCTGTTCGAGCTGCCAGTCGGCGGAGCCGGGGTTCGGCAGCGACAAGAGGAACGCGATGATGACGAGGTTCGGCAGGATCGGGCTCCACGCCGCGGCGAAGAATCGGCGGCGGCTGTTCAGGAACGCGTTGGCGAGGCCGGTGAGACCGTAGAAGAGGATCTGGATCAGGAAGATGCGCGAGAGGGTGGTACCGACCGAGCGATACAGGTCGGGGTCCACGCCGTCGGCGACGTTCACCGAGTAGAGCCCGAAGATCAGCGGTGCTGCGATGACCGCAACCGCAGTCAGCGCAGCCATCAGCACCACCGACACGGTGAGCACCACGTTGGTCGCCTCGTCGTCGTCCTGCTCGATGAACGTCGAGAACAACGGCACCAGCGTCGCCGACAACAGCCCGCCGAGCAGCAGGTCGTACACGATGTTCGGGGTCTCGTTGGCGATCAGGTAGGCGTCGCTCAACGCGGTCTGCCCGAGGACGTAGCCGAGCACGATGATCCGGAGCAGGCCGGTGACCCGGGAGATCGCGGTGCCACTGGCAACGACGACGTTGCTCCGCAGCAGCCCACTCATCCGAGCGAACGCTAGTGCTGAGGCCCGATTCCCTCGCGGCACCGATCACATCGCGGGTCTGAGGAGCACGGACTGCATCACAATTGACCCGCGGGTCAAGGCGCCGGGTAGCGTCGTCGACATGACGACCACGGACGCCGGGATGCCCGGGAGCACCAACCGCTTCGAGAGCGTGCAGTCGGTGCGCGACGCCCTGCGCGGCGTGAACTACCTGGCCGACGAAGGCATCGCTGGAGTGGCGTACCTCGCCGACCGGCTGGCGAAGCCGATCCTCGTCGAGGGGCCAGCAGGCACCGGCAAGACGCAGCTCGCGAAGTCGATCGCCGAGATCACCGACGCCCGCCTCATCCGCCTGCAGTGCTACGAGGGCCTCGACGAGAGCAAAGCCCTCTACGAGTGGAACTACAAGAAGCAGCTGCTGCGCATCCAGACCGAGCGCGGCGAGCAGGGTGACGACTGGACCGAGATCAAAGACGACATCTTCTCCGACGAGTTCCTGCTGACACGCCCGCTGCTCGAAGCGATCACGGCAACCGACCCGGTGGTGCTCCTGATCGACGAGGTCGACCGCGTCGAGGTCGAGACCGAGGCGCTGCTGCTCGAGATCTTGTCGGACTACCAGGTGTCGATCCCCGAGCTCGGCACGATCACGGCCACCCAGATCCCGCTGGTGTTCCTGACCTCGAACAACACCCGCGAGCTGTCCGAGGCGCTCAAGCGCCGGTGCCTGTACCTGCACGTCGACTATCCGCAACTCGAGCGTGAGAAGGAGATCGTGCTGGCCAAGGTGCCCGACATCACCGAGCATCTCGCCGATCAGGTCGCACGCATCGTTCGTTCGATCCGCCAGCTCGACCTCAAGAAGTCGCCGAGCGTGTCGGAGACGCTCGACTGGGCGCGCACGCTGATGCTGTTGAACATCGACACCATCGACGAGCAGACCGCGAAGGACACCTTGAACGTGCTGCTCAAGTACCAGACCGACATCGCCAAGGCCGCCAAAGAGCTCTCCGTGGAGAGCGACTGATCATGGTGCTGTCCGTCGACGGGACACTCGACTGAGGTCGCAACGATGCTCGATCTCCTCAACGGCTTCGTCGTCGAACTGCGCAACGCCGGGTTGCCCGTCAGCCTGACGGAGAACCTCGACGCCATGGAGGCGGTACAGCACATCCCGATCGAGGATCGTGAGGCATTCAAGTACGCGCTCGGTGCGACGCTGATCAAGAACCACGCGCACTGGCGCAGCTTCGAGACGGTGTTCGAGGTGTACTTCAGCTTGCGCGGTCCCGAGTACAAGCTGGTGCACGGCGACGACGACACCGACATCGACGAACTGTGGCGCGAGCTCCAGGAGCAGCAGAATCAGGAGGGCCAGGGCGGCGCAGGTGGGCTCGACAGCCTGACCCCCGAAGAGATCGCCCAGATGCTGATGTCGGCGCTGATGAACGGCGATCAGGCCATGATGCGCGCCATGGCCAAGCAGGCCGTCCAACGCTTCGCCGGGATGGAGCCGGGCCGTCCGGTCGGCGGCACGTACTACCTGTACCGCACGCTGCGGAACCTCGATCTCGACGGCATGCTCGACAAGATGATGGAGCAGGCCCGCCAGGAGGCCGATGGCGACCTGACGCCGCTGGAGGAACGCCTCGAGAAGGAGGAGTTCGAGGACCGCATCGAGAAGTTCAAGGGTGAGATCGAAGCCGAGATCCGTCGCCGACTGGTCGCTGATCGCGGCGCCGAGGCGATGGCCAAGACGCTGCGCAAACCGTTGCCCGAGGACGTCGAGTTCATGCACGCCTCACGCGACGAGATGCAGGCGCTGAAGAAGTCGCTCTACCCGCTGACGCGCAAGCTCGCGGCCCGCCTCGCGCGCAAGCGTCGTCACGGCCGCAAGGGCCCGCTCGACTTCCGCAACACGGTGCGTCACTCGCTCAGCTATGGCGGCGTGCCCGCCGAGCCGAAGTTCAAGTACCCGCGCCCAGCGAAGCCGGAGCTGATCGTCGTCGCCGACATCTCCGGCTCGGTCGCTGCGTTCGCGCGGTTCACCCTGATGCTCGTGTACGCGATCCAGAACCAGTTCTCGAAGGTTCGGTCGTTCGTGTTCATCGACGGCATCGACGAGGTGACGGACTACTTCCGCGCCACCGAGGACATCACCGAAGCGATCCATCGGGTCAACACCGAAGCCGATGTCGTGTGGGTCGACGGCCACTCGGACTACGGGCATGCCTTCGAGGCGTTCTGGGAGCGCTACGGCAAGGACATCGGCCCGAAGTCGACGGTGCTCCTCCTCGGCGATGCGCGCAACAACTATCACGCCAGCCAGGCGTGGGTGGTCAAGGAGATCGCGCAGAAGGCCCGCCACGTCTACTGGCTGAATCCCGAACCGCGCAGCTACTGGAACACCGGCGACTCGATCGTCGGCGAGTACGGCACCCACACCGACGGCGTGTACGAGTGCCGCAACCTTCGCCAGCTCGAGTCCTTCGTCGAGAAGCTCGCCTGAACTCGCCCAGGTCTCGGGGCGTCAGGGTGCCGCGACCCTCAGGTCGTGGATCGAGGTGGTGATGGGGCCGTTGGTCGCCGAGCTCGACAGGTACACGGAGAAGCCGACGCTTCCGGCCGTCTGCATCGCCGCGGTGCTGTCGGTGGTCGAGCGGGCCCATGCCCCTGGCTCGGGTGTCCCGGATGCCCACGCCTTCGCCCGGATCGTGGTCGGGTTGGTCCCGACGGCCTGGACTCGGAGGTCGACGCGCCGATTGACGCCGGCAGTGAGGTCGGCGAGCACGACCTCGGGCGAGATGATCGTCGATCCTCGGTCGATGCGCAGCGTGTAACGACCATCCGATCGGGTTCGGATGACGGCGCGGTACTCGTTTGCGCCTGCGATCGAACGCGGGATCACCGACACGTACAGCCCGCTCCCGGTCGCCACCTTGTCGTTGGACAGCGTGACGAGGAGGTCGGTGTTCGTCGCGGAGACCGATCGAAGATGTGCCTGCCGGCTCGTGCCCGCTGGGTTCGACATGCGTCCGGCACCAGCGGCCACCTGGAACGCCGAGGTGCTCGACACGGTCCAGGCGCCGCCGAGGTCTGCCGTTGCCCAGCCGCTCGCGATCGTCCGTTCGAATGCATCCGCGGCGAGGGTGAGCCCCGCAGGCGGCGCCGTCGTGCTGGTCGTGGTCGTCGACGTCGTGGTGGGAGCTGTCGTGGTTGGTGTTGTCGTGGGTGTTGTCGTGGTGGGTGTTGTCGTAGTGGGTGTTGTCGTAGTGGGTGCCGTCGACGTCGTGGGAGCTGTCGTGGTCGTCGGGGCCGGCGGTGGTGCACCTGGCGCGATGGTGAACGAGTCGCTGAAGCTTCCCGATGTCGCGACGAACGTCGCCG
Organism: Ilumatobacteraceae bacterium; assembly: GCA_041742555.1. Lineage (GTDB taxonomy): Bacteria > Actinomycetota > Acidimicrobiia > Acidimicrobiales > Ilumatobacteraceae > Sva-07. The sequence continues at coordinate 4,537 of JBGSII010000108.1, read as the reverse complement.
AGAGCTGGTCGGCGGTGATCGAGAGATCGAGCAGACCGTGACTGGGTTGGGAGTTGGCGCCGGACCAGGCCGCGAAGTAGCCCGCCTCGCTGTCGGTGCCGAACACGTCGCGCAACGCGATGCCGCCGGTCCCCACGGTCGCGAAGACCGTTCCAGTCCCCGCGCGGAACTGGCTGTCGGTGTCGACGATGCATGCCTGGTTGGTCGTGCGCGGCGGAACAGTCGGGCAGCCGGGTGCACCGGAGGCCAACTGATGCGTGCGTGCGTAGGAGTGCTCGTGGCCGTGGAGCACGAGATCGACCCGCTTCGCGATGAGGAGGTCGTAGAAGTCGTCGTTCGATGGGCAACCGTTCGCGCCGACGGTCAGACACGGGTAGTGGGCTGTGACGATGATCCAGCGAGCGCCTCGAGCGCGCCCTTCGTCGATGGCCTGCTCGACCCAGCGCCAGTGCGGGTCGCCGCTGGCGTAGACCCATCGTGTCCCTTCGAACGTGAGGTTCGGGCTGGCCTGGATGACCCGCACGAGCGGAGCGTTGCTCGGGAAATCCATCACGTACTCGCGGCCGTAGGTGCCACTGATCCCGGCGACCTGGTTGGGCAGGCAGGCGCTGAAGTCGTTGATGTCGCCGTTGTTGTTGTCCTCGCTCTCGTGATTGCCGGAGATGAGCTGGAACGCGAACCGATCACCCACGCGCTGTTTCACGTAGTCGCACCACTGGTACGGCGTCGCTGAGTAGCCATAGGCGAGGTCGCCGAGTGCGAGGTGAGCATCGGGGTCGCGCCGGGCAACCTCGGCGAGCACACGATCGGTGTCGGCGCTCGCCCCGTAGTCGCCCGCCGCCGTCAGATGGACCTCGGGCGCAGCGGAACTCGGCGACACGACGACGAGAGCGATCACCGTGCAGAGCGCAACGACCGCCCCCGCTGTCAGAAATTCGCGTGCCCGCATCCGCGCCCCCATTCGCTCGCCTTGATCCAGTCTTGACGATGGGAGTGAGCAGCGCAACATCGTGTCCGATGCGCCGCCAGATCAGGAGCGCTGGTAGTTCGGGGCTTCCTTGGTGATCGTGACGTCGTGAGGGTGGCTCTCCTCGCGGCCGGCGGTGGTCACCCGCATGAAACGTGCACCGCGCAGGGCGTCGAGTGTTGCGGCGCCTGCGTAGCCCATGCCGGATCGGAGACCGCCGACGAGCTGATAGGCAACCTCGCCGAGCGGGCCGGCATAGGGGACGCGACCCTCGATCCCTTCGGGAACGAGCTTGTTGGAGCCGGCACCGACCGCATTCGTCGCACCGGACGACTGCCCGGTCGCATAACGGTCCTGACTGTCGCCCGTCATGGCGCCGAGCGATCCCATGCCGCGGTAGCTCTTGTACCGGCGACCCTCGAACAGTTCCATCTCGCCGGGACTCTCTTCAGTGCCTGCGAGGAGCGAGCCGAGCATCACCGTCGACGCCCCGGCGACGACCGCTTTGACGATGTCGCCGGAGAACGTGATGCCGCCATCGGCGATCACCGGCACGCCGAGCTGGCGAGCACGACGGGAGCTGAACCAGATCGCCGACAGCTGTGGCATTCCCGCTCCGGACACCACGCGTGTCGTGCAGATGGATCCAGCGCCGACGCCCACCTTGACGGCGTCTGCACCTGCGACGACGAGCGCCTCGACGCCGTCCTCGGTGACGACGTTGCCAGCGGTGACGGCCAGTTCGGGCCACGATCCCTTGATCCGTTGGATCGCCTTCACCACGTTGGCCGAGTGGCCGTGGGCGGTGTCGATCGACACGGCATCGACCCCCATTGCGACCAGGGCTTCGACGCGCGCTTCGAGGTCGTCGCCGACGCCGACCGCGGCAGCGCACCGGAGGCGGCCCCCGGCGTCACGCGATGCGTTCGGGAAGTCGAGCCGCTTCTGGATGTCCTTGACCGTGATGAGTCCCGCGAGACGACCGTCGGCATCGACCAGGGGAAGCTTCTCGATGCGGTGCTGCTGCAGGATCGCCTTGGCATCGTCGAGTGACGTGCCGACGTCCGCGGTGACGAGTCCGTCCGCGGTCATGAACTCGGTGACCGGACGTTCGAAGTCAGAACCTTCACAGAAGCGGATGTCGCGGTTGGTGAGGATCCCGACCAGTCGTCCGTCCGGGTCGGTGATCGGGACCCCTGAGAACTTGAACTGGTGCATCAGATCTTCGGCGTCCTGGAGGAGCGCTGTGGGCGGCAGTGTGACCGGGTCGGTGATCATGCCGGATTGCGAACGCTTGACCTTCTGGACCTCGGCGGCCTGGTCGGCGATCGACATGTTGCGGTGGATCACCCCGATGCCCCCGTGGCGGGCCATCGCAACCGCCATGCGGCCCTCGGTGACCTTGTCCATCGCGGCCGACACGAGCGGGACGGCGAGTTCGATGTCGCGGGCGAACGGTGCGCTCGTGTCGACTGCGTCGGGCAGCGTCTCGGAGTAACCGGGGATCACGACGACATCGTCGAAGGTCAGTGCCTCGAAGCGGTCGAAGAGCTCGTCGTTGGGGTTCGTACGTGTCATGCGTGGACCTCCGTCAGGTCGGTCGTGTGATCGGTTGCTGCAGTGCACAGTGTGGCGAGCGTGTCGACCAGCAGCCGGTGCTCCGTGGCGTGGACCAGATCGGCGAAGGCGTCGAAGCCTGCATCGACGTCGATCGCCACGTTCGCCGTGCCGAGCACCGGGCCATCGTCGACGCCTTCGTCGGGCACGAGGTGCACCATCACGCCGGTCTGCGTGCGCGTCCCGTCGATCGCCTCCTGCCATGCGCGTTCGATGGCGTTCGTGCCGGGAAGGTCGCCCGGACGTGCGGGGTGCAGGTTGACGACCCGGTTCGGGAACCACCCGAGAAAACTCATCGTCAGGATTCGCATCCATCCGGCGAGGACGATGAGGTCCGGATCGAACCCGGCCACCACGTCGGCGAGTCGGGCGTCGTAGTCCGAGCGCTGTTCGCCTTGGTGCACGCCGACGTGGACGGCTGGCACGCCTGCGGCATCAGCGCGCTGGAGTGCGAAGACGTCGGGCTTGTTGGAGACGACGGCGACGACCTCGCCATGCACTCGTCCGTCGCCGCAGGCGTCGATGATCGCCTGGAGATTCGAGCCCGAACCGGAGACGAGCACCACCAGTCGCTTCGGCCGGGCGGACCTCGTTCCCATGGGTCGAACCTAGCGAGGACACTCGCCGACCCTCCGCAAGGTGAACGAAAAATCAGACATCTCGACCCTGGTGGGGTCGGGTCACGTCAGCTGGACCCTGCCGGATCCGGCCGTGAGTTCGCCGATGATCCACGTCGGTTCGTCGATCATGGCCTGGACGGCGTCGAGGTCGCCGCGAGCGCACACGATCACCATGCCGATGCCCATGTTGAGCGTGCGGTGGAGCTCGTCGTTCGACATCAGTGGCGTCAGCTCCTGCACCAGCCTGAACAGCGGCGAGACGGGCCAGGAGCCGAGGCGGATGACGGCATCCACGTTGCCGGGCAACACCCGCGGGAGGTTCTCCGGCAGGCCCCCACCCGTGATGTGGGCGAGCGCCTTGACGTGGCCTGACTCGAGCGCGGGACGCAGCAGGTCGAGGTACGAGCGATGTGGCTCGAGCAACGTCTCGCCGAGCGGACGGTCGAAGCCCTCCGGTACGACGTCCATCGGAATCCAGTCGAACACCTTGCGCAGCAGCGAGTAGCCGTTGGTGTGTGGTCCGCTCGACGCCACGCCGACCAGCACGTCGCCGGCCCCGACGTCCGAGCGGGGCAGCAGTCGCGAACGCTCGGCCACTCCGACCAGCGTGCCGGCGATGTCGAAGGCACCGGGCTGGTAGACGCCCGGCATCTCCGCCGTCTCGCCGCCCAGCAGCGCGCACCCTGCAGCGCGGCAGGCCTCGGCCATCCCCCCGACCACCTCCGCGACCAGGTCGGCATCGAGCACCGACGCTGCGATGTAGTCGAGGAAGAACAGCGGTTGGGCCGACTGCACCAGCACGTCGTCGATGCAGTGGTTGACGATGTCCATGCCGACGCCGCGCACCATTCCGAGTCGCGCGGCGAGTTCGACCTTGGTGCCGACACCGTCGGTCGATGCGACCAGCACGGGATCGTCGAGTGCGAGGATCGCCTTCGCCGAGAACACGCCACCGAACGAACCCACACCTCGCAGCACGCCGTTGTCGTGGGTTGCCTCGACCGCAGCCTTCATCTCGTTCACCGCTCGCGTGCCTTCGTCGATGTCCACCCCGGCTGCCGCGTACGACGCCAACTCGGCACCGGGCGCCCGCCATCCGATGTCACGCCGGAACTGCATTCCGTCGAAGCGGATCCGTTCGATGTGGTCGTACGCCGCGGAACGGGCTTCGGCGAGATCGAATCCGATCCCGGTGACGGCGAGCACTCGTCCTCCCGCGACGCGACCGGCCGCGTCGACGGCGGCGTCGAATCGCAGCGTTCTCGTGCCGTCTCGACCGATCGCGCCGTTCGGCATGTCGTCGGTGATCGCTGCGCCCGACACCGGCGCATCG
>JBGSII010000107.1:0-3472 GCA_041742555.1 Ilumatobacteraceae bacterium | reverse complement strand
TGCCCCGACGCCGCTGGCGCCGAAGGACCCCTTCGCTCTGGTGCCGGCAACCCTGCTCGTGGTCCTGCTGATCGGCGGCTACATGTCCGCTGCGTTGTTGACGACCGCCGTCGGTTCGGCATCGGCCCGTTGGCGAGGGGCGTGGCTGGCCGGGTTCGCCGTCATCACCGGGTTGCTCCTCGACATCGTGACCACCTACTGGCTCGACGGATTCCCGAAAGATTCGTTCTGGGTGGCCTGGCCCATCTTGTCGTTGATCATCCTGGCTGTGGCGCTGTTCGCCGCCGTCATGCGCCGGGTCCTCGGACCCGCCGGGATCGTCGTGACGTTGATCGTCATTCTGCAGTTCGGCAACCCGTCGTCCGGCGGATCCAACGGCGCCGCATATCTGACCCCGTTCTGGAATGGCATCGGGCCGTTCCTGCCACCGCGCAACGCATTCCTGCTGCTTCGCAACACGCTGTACTTCGACGCGAACGGCATCGCCCAGCCGCTCTTCGTGCTGCTCGCCTATGCGATCATCGGCGCGGCGATACTCGGGTTCCTCGACTGGTACCGATCTCCCGAGCTGACCATTCCGGGACTCGACGGCGACGACGCAACCCAAGCCGCCGGCGTCGCAATCCCCGTGGGTCCTCTGCCGTAGTCGCGGTAGCGCGGCGGGGTGACACCGTGAGCGCCGGTTGCTAGTTTCCGACGGTGCCCACCTCGCCGACCGCGCCGTCTGGCACTCCGACCTTCGTCGCCCCCCTGTTCGGGGCGAGGTTCGATCCGCCCCGGCGCCGGTCGAGCGACGTCGACAGGACGGCCCTGCTGACGTCGAGCAATGACGGCAACGACGCCCGCCTCGTCGTCATTGCAGCACCGGCCGGCTATGGCAAGTCCACGCTCGCAGCCCAACTCGATGCTGCCGACCTCGTCCGCAATCGTATGTGGCATCCCATCGAACCCATCGACAACGATCCGATCGCGTTCGCTGCCCGCCTGCTCGCGGGCCTCGAGCGACTGGCCCCATTCTCGCATGAGGTACAGACCGTCCTCGAGCGGTCGACGACCCAGATGGACACCGACGTGGTCCCGACGCTGCTGGCGGTGATGCGCCAATGCGAACCGCTGCGGATCACCTTCGACGACGTCCATCACCTCGTGTCCCCGGCCAGTCTTGCGATTCTTCAGCAGATCATCACCGCGATCGGCCAACACTCACAGGTGGTCATCGCCACCCGCGTCGCACCCGACCTCGGGCTGGCCCGACTGCGCGTTGCGGGCGACCTCGCCGAGATCGGGCCGAACGAACTCGCCATGGACCTCGACGCGACGTCGGAGGTCCTGGGTCTGTTCGGCCTCGAGATGGACGCCGCCGATGTCGAAGCGCTGCATCATCAAACGGAAGGGTGGCCGGCGGGTCTCGCGCTCGTAGGGATCGCCATCTCCAACTCGCCGAGTTCGGAGGCGCCCGTCATCCCGTCGGGCCGCCGGCGAGAGATCGCTGACTATCTGGTCGACGAGGTGCTCTCCCAGCAGGCCGACGAGGTCCGATCGTTCCTCGTCCGAGTCGCCCTGCTGAGACGGTTCAACGCCCAACTCTGCGATGCGGTGCTGGCTCGGGACGGGTCACACGACCTCCTCGACCGGCTCGACCGGATCAGCCTGTTCGTGGTGCCTCTCGACGACGAACGCGGTTGGTATCGGTTCCATCACCTGTTCGGAGAACTACTGAACGACCAGTTCGAACGGATCGGAGCACCCGAGCGAGAACTGTTGCTCAACAGAGCTGCGGTCTGGCATCTCGAACACGGCACCATCGACGAGGCACTCCACTACGCCCAGCGCAGCGGCGACTTCGCACTTGCCGGCCGGATCGCGCTCGGACACGGCTCGAGGCTGATCAGGGCGGGGCAGATCGACACGCTTCGCGCCTGGATCGAGCGCTCGACCAACGACGAGATCACCTCCGACGCAGCATTCTGCATCGCCGCAGGCATGGTGGCTGCCCTGCTGGGTGAGTCGAAGGCCCACCGATTCGTCAACGCGGCCGAGCAGCTTCCGCTCGACGGGCCATCGCCCGACGGGGCGTCGTCGATTCGCTCCTCGTTCACCAATCTTCGGGCGCTGATCGGGAGCGACGGATTCGTCCAGATGCTGGCCGATGGCCGCCAGGTGTACGACCTCGAACGCGCGGCGCACTCACCGTGGATGACGGGCGGCTGTCGGGCGATGGGACAGGCGCTCATCGGCCTCGGACGGCCCGATGAAGCGATCCCGTTTCTCGAGGAAGGGCTGCGTGTCTGTGCAGAGTTCTCGATCCGTGGGTATCAGGAGCTCGTGTTCCACGGTCATCTCGCGCTTGCCCATCTCGATCTCTCCGAGTTCGCGGCGGCGACCGACCGTGTCGAGGAGGGATCCGCCATCGTGAGCCGGAGCGACATCTCGCAGCCGGTGCACGCGCTGGCGCTCTGGACGGCCGACGCGAGCATCGCGTCGCGCAGCGGTGATCTCGATCGGGCCCGGCGGGCGCTCGGCCAGGTCGAACAGCATCTGGATCTGGCGGCTGCGCTGGTGTGGCTCCAAGCAGAAGTCGCCGTTCGGTGTGCCGAGACCTGCTGGGCGCTCGGGGATGGGGCCACGGCGAACCGATTCGCGGACCGCGCTCGCGTGGCACTCAAGATCGTCCCGGACTCGGAAACATTGACCGACCGACTCGCACGCGCCGCCAACACGGCGAGCGGCTTTGCGATGTTGACACCGGCCGAACAAAGGATCTTCAACCAACTCGCGACCCACCTCACCCTCGAACAGATCGGTGAAGGGCTGTACGTCTCGCGCGCCACCGTCAAGTCTCACGTTGCGTCGATCTACTCGAAGCTCGGCGTCCGCACCCGCGCCCAAGCCGTTTCGATCCTCCAAGCCGACCCCGCCATCAAGAACACGAGCACGTCAGAAGACCCGCCGATCGCAGCGCCATGAGACGAGTCACCCCAGCGACTCTGCGAACCGTGCACGACCAATGACCACGACCATCACGTTCAACAGTCCACCCAGATGCGTTTCATCACAACGTGACCGAACTCCTCGCGACTCGACCGTCCAACGCGTGCTCGGGTCTGTTCCATCGGCCACGACTCATGGGCTATCGCCCGGCGGTCGACGGCTGGCTCAAGCGCAGACGTCCGGGTCGGCCCGCTCAACCGGCGGCAAGCGCACCGTGTTCACCCGCTGAGCATTCGCCCACAACACCGGCGCGAGCGCAGACCCCACAGCGTACCGAAGGTGCGCTGCGCTTCCGGCGAAGTGTGGGACGTCCGGCCGCGCTGATCAGACGGCACATAATTCGCTCTTCTGCTCTATCCGTGGGTGAGTTGAGGGCCTATCCGCGGGTGCACCCCGCCTGATTCCTAGGTTTCGCGCTGTCGAAGGCTCGAAACTGAAAGGACGGCAGACGGGGTGCTGAACACCAAGGTATGGGAGAAGG
>JBGSII010000106.1:0-2682 GCA_041742555.1 Ilumatobacteraceae bacterium | reverse complement strand
CGGTGCGTGCACGAGCTCGACCTCGGCGACGGTCGCCAGCCGCGGCTCGCGGAACTCGACCGCATCGTGCAGACCGGCGGCAGCGATTCCAGCGAGCGATGCGCGGAGACGCCCGGGCCGCTCGGGATGCCAGTCCGGGGTGGTGTGGAGATCGAGTTCCGCGCTCGCGAAGACGGTGATGGGCGCTTCCACGACCCCACCCTAGGCAGTCCGGCGGCACGGACAACAGACGTCACACCCGGTACGCGTCCCGTTGCGAAGGTGACATGCTGCACATGTGACTTCGTCGTCCCCCTCCGAGTCCGCCGCCGGGTCCTCCTCCGAGTCACCGTGGGCCTCGACCGTCGTGCTCGGCAACGGTGACACGGTCTTCATCCGGCCGCTGACCGCCGACGATCGGCCTGCCCTCGCCGAGTTTCACCGCCGACAGTCAGCCGAGAGCATCTACCGTCGATTCTTCTCGCCGAAGCCGGAACTCAACGACAAGGAGTTGCTCCACTTCACCGACGTCGACATGGTCGACCGTGCCGCACTCGCGGTCGAATCGCACGACGAGTTCATCGCCTGGGCGAGCTACGAGCGGTGGCCCGGCCGCAACGAGGCCGAAGCCGCGTTCATGGTCGACGACGATCATCAGGGCGCCGGTATCGCAACGCTGTTGCTCGAACACCTTGCCGCGATCGCACGTTCGAACGGCATCGAACGGTTCACCGCCGAGGTCCTCGGCGACAACCGGGCGATGCTCGCCGTCTTCGCCAAGGCCGGCTGGCCGCTCCAGCGACGGTTCGATTCGGGCGTCGTCGACCTCGACTGGGAACTCGCCGACACCGACGAGTTCCTGGACAGCGTCGAGCGGCGCGAGCAACGCGCCGACTCCCGAGCGGTCACCCGCATCCTGCTCCCCCGGGCCATCGCCGTGATCGGCGCGTCGGAACGGTCTGGTTCGGTCGGCGATGCCATCTGGCGCAACGTGGCGTACAGCGTCGAGGTCCCCATCTACGCCGTCAATCCCCGACACGACGTGATCCACGGGCACCGGTGTTGCCGCACGATCGATGAACTTCCCGACGAGGTCTCACTTGCGATCATCGCCGTGCCGGCCGCCGCTCTCGACGAGACCGTCGATGCCTGCATCACCAAGCGCATGCGCGGGGCGGTGATCGTCACCTCGGTCGACGGCAGCGACATCGATGTGCCCGCGCTCGTCACGCGGGCGCGCCGCAACGGCCTGCGGATCATCGGGCCATCGAGCATGGGCATCGCCTCGCCGCGCCCGGACACCCGCCTTCAGGCGGCATTGGTCGACGTGGCGCTCCCACCCGGCGGCGTGGCGATCTCGATGCAGTCGGGTTCGCTCGGCGGCTCCCTCCTTCGCAAGGCCCGCGACGTCAGCCTCGGGGTGTCGTGGTTCGTCTCGCTCGGCGACAAGAGCGACATCTCGGCGAACGATCTCCTGCAGTTCTGGGAGCAGGACGACAACACCACCGTGATCGCGATGTACACCGAGTCGTTCGGCAACCCACGCAAGTTCGCCCGCATCGCCCGACGCGTCTCGCGAACCAAACCGATCGTCGCCGTGCGCACCGGCGCCGCCGCCACGGGAGAAATGGGTGGCGCGCTCTACCAGCAGGCCGGCCTGATCGAGGTCCCGACGGTGCCTGCCCTCCTGGAAACCGTGCGGGTCATGGCCACCCAGCCAGTTCTCGAAGGTCCCCGAGTCGCCGTCGTCACCAACTCGCGCAGCCCTGGGACGTTGGCCCGCGCCGCCCTCGAGGTGGCCGGCCTGGTACCGGTCGACGGACCGGTCACGTTGGATTGGAGCGCACGAGCGGCCGACTACCCCCAAGCGATCGCCGCGGCGCTGGCCGACGACGACGTCGACGGAATCATGGTCATCTACGCCCCGGCCGTGGTCGAAGACGTCGACACCGCAGGCCGCGACGTCGATGCTGCCGCGGCAGGCGCAACGAAGCCCGTCATCGCCGTGATGCTCGGCGGGGCGGACGGTCCCGTCTCACCCGGATCCCGTGTCCCGGCGTTCACGTTTCCCGAACAGGCAGCCGCAGTCCTCGGGCGTTCGTACGCATACGCGAAGTGGCGTCGTGACGAGGCCGATGCACCGCCCGAGATCGCCCGTCCGGTGAACCCGGCAGCGGCCCACTCGATCATCACCGACTCGGTCGCCGGGGCGACCGGCGACGTCCGGATCGACTTGGCCACGAAGCGGCGCCTGCTCGCGGCCTACGGCATCGAGATGGCCGTCGCCACCGAGACCAATCCCGAACGGGCGACTCGCGACGCTCACACCGTCGGCTTCCCGGTCGCGCTCAAGGCGGTTCATCGTCGTCCTGGCCGGTCCGCTCGCGCAGGTGTGGCGCTCGATCTCACCGCCGACGACGACATCGCCGAGGCGATCGAGGTCATGCGCGACTCGCTCGGCGACGACGCCAACGACCTCATCGTGCAGGCGATGACGTCGCCAGGTGTCGACGTCCGCATCCGCTGCGAGCACGACGAACGTCTCGGAGCCATCGTGTCGGTCGGCCTCGGCGGTGCTCAGGCAGACGCGATCGACGACCGCACGAGCCGGTTGGCACCGGTGTCCCCGGCGAGCGCGGCAGCAATGCTCACCGAGACCCGCCTGACCGCCGCACTCGACGGCGCCGGGTTCGACTCCTCCGC
>JBGSII010000105.1:0-5793 GCA_041742555.1 Ilumatobacteraceae bacterium | reverse complement strand
CGTCGACGGCCGCGACCGCGGCAGCGGCCGGCACGAATGGTGAGTCCTCGACGGGCTCGACGGCCGGCGTTGCCTCGACCGGCGCCTCGACCGGTGCCGACGACGCAGCGTCTGCTTCGCGCTGGAGGTAGGCGACGATGTTGGTGCCAGCAGCCACGATCGAGACGACCGACCAGCCATCGGCCGCCTTCTCGTTGAGCAGCGGCGACAGTGATTCGGCGTCGTAGGACGAGGCGGTGACCGATGAGAACTCCTGCATGGCGGTGATGCTAGACGACGAACGAGCGCCTTGATGCTCTCTTGAGTGAACTCTTGACACTCAGTCGCGATCCTGACGGATCCCCTCGGTCAGCGCGGCCAGGTCCGCACTTGTCGGATCACCGTCATAGGTCACCGCTCCCGCGCTGAGAGCGATCAGTCGGTTGCTTTGCGTCACGCTCGACAGCTCGTGGGTGGCCACGACGAGCGTCGCGCCGTCACGATGGGCCAACGTGAGCAGTTCGAGCAACGACTCGCGCCCGAGCCGATCGAGGCCGACGAAGGGCTCGTCGATCAACATCACCTCGAAGGGTCGAACGAAGGCCATCGTGAGCGCAGCCTTCTGTCTGAGGCCGCGGCTGAACGTCATCGGGAGGTCGTCGACGCGGTCCATGAGGCCAACCATGTCGACGAGGTCGACCGCTTGTTGCTCCCAGCCGTCGGTCCCGTGGAGTCGAGCGATGTACTCGAGGTGCTCCCAGACGGTCAGGTCGTCGTAGAACACCGGTTGATCCGCGAGATACGACACCGCGGCGCGAGCTTCGAGCGATCCGATCGGATGGCCCGCGATCGTCGCAGTTCCCGCAGATGGCTCGAGCATGCCGACGAGCATGCGCATGAGCGTGGTCTTGCCGCTTCCGTTGTGACCGATCAGCGAGACGCGTTCTCCGGCAGCGATGCGGAGATCGAGTGGAGCGAGTGCCGGGGCGTCGCCGTAGACCTTGGACAGCCCCATCGTCTCGATGATCGGAGGCGGACCGGTGCGACGTTCCGTTCGTGGTGTCGGATCCGGCGTGGACGCTGTTGCGCCGGCGGTCTTCGCCGCGCCGTTCGTCGATCCGGTGGGGCGATTCGCCCTGGCTCGCTGCGACGCGGGTCGATTCGATCGTGTGTTGCTCATCGTGATGCCGCTCGACCTTCTTCCATGAATGCTCGGACCTTCGCGCCCCACGGGTCGCGGCGCCGTACCCAGACGACACCGAGCGCGGTGAACAACCCGAGCGCGACGACGGACCGTCCGACACTCGATGCGTCGTCGGTGAAGCGGGCGACGAAGACCGGCGCGGTGCCGGCGGCGCTGATGGCGACCGGCAGCAGTGTCCTGAGCGCGGTGCTGAAACCGGCGAACTCCGGTGGGACGAAGCTCATCTCGGCGTCACGGGGGGTGCCCAGCAGGGTGGTGGGCGACGGGGCGGTCGGCGCGTCCAGCACCGTGACCACGACCGGCCCGAGCGCGCCTGCCCACACCATCGGAATCGCCACTGCCAGGGCGAACACACCGAGTTCCGGGTCGACGGCGACGGCGGACGCCGCGCCGATCAACGCGACGGCGGTGAGCAATACGGCGGACACCACGAGGTGGTGGGCGTAGATCCAGCCGCGTTCGATCGGGATGCTGTCGGTGATGTCGGGACGGTCGACTTCCTGCGACAACGGCTCGAGTGATTCGAGCCCGACGAGAAAGAGCGCACCGAGCAGCACCAGCCCGAACAGCGGTGACTCCGTGATCGTCAGTGCAGCACCTGCCCCACCGAGCGCAGCGAGCAACGCAATTCGGATCAGTCGGGCAGCGGGCAGCCGTCGAAGAGATCGACTGTCGCGGCGCCACACCGCGACCGGCGTCGGGCCGGATGCACGCTTGGCTGCGCGCGGTCGTGCGCCGTCCACGACCGCTGCTGCCATCGGACGAGGCGGCTGACGGCGTTGGCCCCATGGTCGGGTTCGCAGCGTCTCGGAACGCAGCTGCCTGCGCAGCTGCACCACCGTCCGCAGGTCCTGGACGGTCGCGGCGAATCGCAGCTGTGACACCAGCTCGCCACGACGTGCCAGGGCCTCGACCCTGAGACGTCCACCGAGGACCAGCGCAACCGCAGCCATGGCGGCAGCAACCACGGCGGCGGCGACGTCGATCGGACGCTGGCTGATTCCCCACAACGCCAGTCGGCCCGCGATGTTGCCGGGGGCGACCCTGGCCAGGCCGCTCGTGGAGTCGTTCCAGATCGCCCACGCCACGACGATCTGCCAGAGAAGGGCGACCGAGGCGAGCACGGTGGCGAGCCACCGGGGCACGCGCAACGCGTGAGCGATCACGGCGGTCGAGACGAACACCGCGCCCACGATCGCTCCGAAGGCACCACACGCAGCTGCCCACGCGGCGCGAGAACCCTCGACGTCGGTGGCGATCAACTGTCCCAGTACCGCGCCGCCCAGACCGAGCGCGAACGCAGCGGCTCGCAAGCGCTGGCCGATGGGGCGCAGCATCACCGAGCGCCGCGAGATCGGTGAGAGCAGGACGTGGCGGATGTCGGCAACCTCGATCGCGATCGGGCCACCGTCGGCGCCGCTGCGGACACCGAGCGCGAACGCCGCCACGACCAGTATCCCGATGATTGCCGGACCGCGCTGGAGCAGGTCGGCGGTGTCGACCTCGTCGCCGATGACGCCGTCGATGGCCTCGGACACCCAGACGACGATGGCGAGGCCGACGAGCGCGAACAGATACACGCGGTAGGCGATGTCGTACCAGTCGGTGTCGCCGAGGCGCCGGCGCTGCCGGGTGCGGCGGAGTTCGGTCAGGATGGCCTTCGACGTGCGGTGATCCGGTACCACGAGCGGGTGCGCGAATGCGTCCGATGACATCGCCGAGAGAACGTACTGCCGTAGCTGCATACTTGTGGGGTGGATACCGAAACCGTCCAGCTCTTCGTCGGGCTCCTCACCATCGCGGCCGCTGTCGGTTCAGTCACCGTGGTCGTGCTCCGCGTGCTTGCCGCGGCGGGCAACGAAGCCGCCAATCGGCTCGGTTCGACGATCAGCGACTCGGGTGTGTGGCTGGCATGGATCGTGGCGGTGGGCGCCACGGTGGGGAGTCTCTACTTCTCCGAAGTCGCCAACTTCAATCCGTGCCGATTCTGCTGGTTCCAGCGCATCGCCATGTATCCGCTGGCGGTGATCCTGTTGATCGGCGCGATCCGAAAGGATCCGAACGTGCGTTGGTATGCAGCCCCGCTCGCGATGATCGGCGCCTCGATCTCGGCGTGGCACAGCCTCATCGAGTGGCGCCCGTCGCTGGACAACGGCGAATGCGAATTCCAGGGCCCGTCGTGCACGTTCGTGTGGTTCCGCGAGTTCGGATTCAGCCTTGCGAACATGGCGTTGATCGGCTTTCTCACCATCCTCATACTGTTGTTGGTGCGCTTTCCGGCCAGACTGGGCAACGGAGCCGACAACGCTCCAGTCGATCCCTCCGAGAGCGAAATGGAGTTCTCCTCGTGAAGAACCGCACCGTGATCATCGTCGTTGGCGTCGTCGTGCTGGTGTTGGGGCTCGCCGGCGCCGCTGCGCTGTTGGCCGGTGGCGACGACGAGAGTACGGGCGGTGTGCTCGCTCCCGGCGAGACGACGCGACCCACCTACGGCGACGATGTCCAGGAGAATCGTCCCGTCGACGTGGCCGGAGACCCGTTGCCGAGTCTCGATTCGGTCGGCGACAACGACACGGCGATCGGTCTGGCGACGCCGGTGATCGAGGGCGCCACGTTCGATGGCAATGCAATGACGGTCGGCGGCGCGACAGACGGTCCGACGATGTACGTGTTCCTGGCTCACTGGTGTCCACACTGCAACGACGAGATTCCCGAGTTGATCGAGTTGAACAACCGCGGCGGCATCCCGGAGGGCATGAACGTCGTGGCGATCAGCACGGCGGTCGACAACAGCGCTCCGAACTACCCGCCCTCGGAGTGGATCGTCGACAAGGAGTGGCCCGCGGAGTGGCCGGTGATGGCCGACAGCGTCGAGTCGACGAGTTTCGTCGTCAACGGTGGCAGTGGCTTCCCCTACCTGATGATCGTCGACGCCGACGGCACCGTGCTCGATCGTTCGAGCGGCACCAAGTCGGCCGAGGAACTGGCCACGTGGATCCAGGACACCCTCGCCGACAACGCCTGATTGCAGCAGGGGTCTGACCCCTGCTGCAATCGATCACGCCCAGGTCGCTGGAAGAGTGTCGTGGGATGTGACCGTGCAGTCGTCGCCGAAGACGACGAAGCGGTCGAACCCGCGCAGGAACCAGCGATCGTGGGTGACCGCAACGACGGTGCCCTCGAACTGAGCGAGGCCGTGCTCGAGCGCTTCTGCGGAGACCAGATCGAGGTTGTCCGTGGGCTCGTCGAGCAGGAGCAGGGTGGCGCCTGACAGCTCCAACAACAGGATCTGGAATCTGGCCTGTTGGCCGCCCGAGAGCGTCTCGAACGTCTGCTGGGCGCACCCGTGAAGCTCGTATCGCCGCAGCATTCCCATCGCCGGGCCGAGCACGACGTCGTGGTCGTGCAGCACCTCGACGAGCGTCCGGCCGTGCCAGTCCGGATGTTCGTGCGTCTGGTGGAACAGCCCGGGCACGACCCCCGCTCCCAGCCGACAGACGCCGCGATGCGCCACGGGATCGGTTGCACGATCGAGATGTGGCGCTTGGTCCAGCAGGCGCAGGAAGTGGCTCTTGCCGACACCGTTGCCGCCGAGCACCGCGATGCGTTCGCCGTACCAGATTTCGAGGTCGAACGGGTCGGTCAATCCGGCGATCTCCAACGATTCGCAGATGACGGCGCGCTTCCCGGTCCGTGCACCAAGGAGGCGCACGTCGATCTGCTGATCTCGAACTTCGGGCGGCCGGTCGTTCTTCTCCACGAAGTGCCGGAGCTTGGTTTCCGCCGCCTTCAACTTGGGAGCGAACGCTTCGCTGATCTTCGCTCGTTCGCGCATCAGCTTGACGTAGTCCTCGAGGCGCTGGCGTTCGTCGTCGTAGAGCGCTCGATCCCGATCGCGTTTGTCGTGCTCGCGTTCCTTCGCATCCGCGTACGTGGTGAACGAGCCGCCGTGGGTCCAGGCACCCCAGGCTTCGACGGTGACGATCTTCGTGGCAGTCGCGGCGAGCAACTCGCGGTCGTGGCTGATGAACAGCACGGTCTTGCGGGTCGAGTTGAGCTGCTCCTCCAGCCAGCGTTTCGCCGGAACGTCGAGGAAGTTGTCGGGCTCGTCGAGCACGAGGATGTCGAACTCGCTGCGCAACAGGGCCTCGAGGGCCAAGCGCTTCTGCTCACCGCCACTCAGCGTGCGCAATGGTCGGTCGGCCACCTCGCTGAAGCTCTCGCCGAACGCCCGCGTCACACACTCGTTCCAGCTCACCTCGAGCTCATAGCCCCCGGCGTCACCCCACGCCGCGAGCGCCTCCGCGTAGGCCATCGGGTCAACCGCGAGTTGCGCCTCGGCGGCATCGAGGTCAGCCGCGGCGAAGCGCAGCCGGTTCGGCGCGATCGACACCAGGAGTTCTCGCACGGTGGTCGCGGGGTGATCGGCGGTTCCGACGAGCTGGTGCATCACACCGAACTGACCGTCGACGCTGATCGTTCCCTCGCTGGGTGCCAGGTCGCCGGTGATCAGCTTCAGCAGCGTCGACTTACCGACACCGTTCGCCCCGACGATGGCGACGCGTTCACCGTCACCGACCCGGAAGCCGACGTCGCGGAACAGCTCGTCA